>JARXAU010000104.1 GCA_029865675.1 Rhodoferax sp. | reverse complement strand
ACGCTTCAGGTCAATGCGGTAACGGCTGGTTTGCCAGTGAGGCATCGTCTGGGCCTGGTGGCGAAAAAGCCGGAAAGCCGAAAAGCCCGACAAGGGAAGCCTCGTTTGAGGCTACCCCCGTTCCAGCTTTACGCAGCCGTTGCAGCAGGTTCGGGCGTGACTGTTGCGGTAGGCGTACCACCGTCGCCTGAACCGGCGCTTGGCAGGCGAGGTGACCAGTCCTTGGGAGGACGCGGCTCTTTGCCCGCCATGATGTCGTCAAGCTGGTCGCTGTCGATGGTTTCCCACTCCAGCAAGGCTTTGGCCATGGCGTGCATCTTGTCCTGGTTCTCTTCAATCAGGTTGCGGGCAAGCAAGTATTGCTGATCAATGATGCGGCGCACCTCCCCGTCTACCTTCTGCATGGTTTGCTCGCTCATGTTGGTGGTTTTGGTGACCGAGCGACCTAAAAACACTTCCCCTTCGTTCTCCGCGTAAACCATAGGGCCCAGCGCGTCCGTCATACCGTAACGGGTCACCATGTCCCGGGCAATGGAGGTTGCACGCTCAAAGTCATTGCTCGCTCCCGTGGTCATTTGCTTCATGAACACCTCTTCGGCAATACGCCCTCCAAACAGCATGCTGATCTGGTTCAACATGTACTCACTGTCGTAGGAGTAACGGTCTTGCGCGGGCAGGCTCATAGTCACACCCAGAGCACGGCCCCGGGGGATGATGGTCACTTTATGCACAGGATCGCACTTGGGCAACATTTTCCCGATAAGGGCGTGACCAGACTCGTGATAAGCAGTGTTGCGCCGCTCGCCTTCGGGCATCACCATGCTCTTGCGCTCGGGGCCCATCAAGATTTTGTCCTTGGCTTTCTCGAAATCCTGCATCTCGACCAAGCGCGCATTGCGCCGAGCAGCCATCAGTGCCGCTTCGTTGCATAAGTTCGCCAAATCAGCGCCAGACATGCCCGGCGTGCCACGGGCAATCACGCCCGGATTCACATCCTGGGACACGGGCACTTTGCGCATGTGAACGTTCAATATTTGCTCGCGACCACGAATATCGGGCAGCGTCACGTACACCTGCCGGTCAAACCGCCCCGGACGCAACAACGCTGAATCCAAAATATCAGGGCGATTGGTGGCGGCCACCACAATGACGCCCACGTTGGTCTCAAAACCGTCCATCTCCACCAGCATTTGATTCAACGTTTGTTCACGCTCGTCGTTACCGCCTCCTAACCCGGCACCGCGTTGGCGGCCCACAGCGTCAATTTCGTCGATAAAGATGATGCAAGGCGCGTTCTTTTTCGCGTTGTCAAACATGTCACGAACGCGGGACGCGCCCACACCCACGAACATTTCCACAAAATCTGAGCCGGAGATGCTGAAAAACGGCACCTTCGCTTCGCCCGCTATCGATTTGGCAAGCAGAGTTTTACCGGTTCCCGGTGGGCCCACAAGGAGCAAGCCACGAGGAATACGGCCACCAAGTTTTTGGAATTTGCTCGGGTCTTTCAGAAAGTCGACGACTTCTTTGACTTCCTCTTTGGCCTCGTCGCAACCCGCCACATCGGCAAACGTCACGGTGTTGGTGCTTTCGTCAAGCAGACGGGCCTTGCTCTTGCCAAAACTGAAGGCTCCGCCCTTACCGCCACCCTGCATTTGGCGCATGAAGTACACCCACACACCAATCAGGAGCAGCATCGGGCCCCAACTGACCAACAGAGTCATCAGTAGCGAGCCTTCTTCGCGAGGCTTGACGTCGAACTTCACGCCATTGGAGATGAGGTCGCCCACCAGACCGCGGTCTAAGTAGGTTGCGGTGGTCCTGACGCGCCGCTCGTCGCTGGTAATGGCCAGGATTTCGGTTCCGCCCTGCCCTTCTTGAATGACCGCGCTCTTGATGTTTTTGTTCCGCACTTCTTCCAGGAAATCGGAATAACCCAGTGTGGTGGCATTGCCGCCACCGTGCGAATCAAATTGTTTAAATACGGTAAAGAGCACCAGGCCGATGACCAGCCAGACCGCAATTTTTGAAAACCACTGATTGTTCAAGCGAAGCTCCAGTTAGGGCAAGTAATGAGTTACCTTGCGGATATGCGTCGCATTTTAGGACTTTCAAGCCATGGCGCACGACTATTTGCTCAAGCAGCCACAAAGGCACAAAGGCCTTGACGCTACGCGGAGCGAGAACCAAGGCCGCTATTTCAGACCCAAACCCACCAGAAAGGTTTCAGAGGAGCGGTCGCGCGAGGCCTTGGGCTTGTACGGCTTGATCGTATGAAACGCGGCTTTGAAGTGCTGCACCACGTCGTTGTAGCTGCCGCCGTGGAAGACCTTGGCCACCAGCGCCCCTTCAGCTTTCATATGGTTCTGGGCAAACTCAATGGCCAGCTCCACCAGGTGCTCAATGCGTGCCGCGTCCGCAGAGGAAATGCCCGACAGATTGGGCGCCATGTCCGACACCACAAGATCGGCTTTTCGGCCAGCCAAGCTTCTCTCCAACTGTGCCAAAACGTCCGCCTCGCGAAAGTCGCCTTGAATAAAGTGCACGCCCTCAATCGGCTCCATGGCCAGTAGGTCGAGCCCAATGATGGTGCCGTTGAGGTCGCCTGCGGCGGCACCTTGGGGCGACATGCGTCGACGCAGGTACTGACTCCAGGCTCCCGGCGTGCAGCCCAGATCCACCACCAATTGCCCCGGTTTAACCAGGCCGAAGACTTCGTCAATTTCCTTGAGCTTGTAGGCGGCCCGAGCGCGGTAGCCTTCGCGGGCAGCAAGTTTGACGTAGGGGTCGTTGATGTGGTCGTGCAGCCAAGCCTTGTTGACCTTCTTCCCTTTGATCGACGGTTTGGGCGTGCCAGTAACCGCAGCGAGGCTGGGTGCAGAGGGTGTTTTCTTCATTCGATCGATAATACTGGGATGTCTCATATTCAACTCACTCCCGCCCAGCGCAAAGTTCACCGCGCCGAGGCGCACCACCTTGATCCCGTAGTCATGGTCGGTGGCGACGGCTTGACCGCCAATGTCAAAAAAGAAACCGATTCAGCATTGAACGCGCACGGACTGATCAAGGTCCGCGTGTTCTCGGACGACCGCGTTGCCCGCGAGGCGATGTTTCAAACCCTGGCCGATGAACTCAGCGCCGCGCCCATCCAACACATCGGCAAGCTGCTGGTACTGTGGCGGCCTAAGCCAGACGTAGAAAAAGAAAAAACCGTGGACGAGGACCGCATGGCAGGTCCGCGCGACTTCAAGGTGCTGAAATACAGCAAGCGCGCCGGTCAACGGCCCGAGGTGAAAACGCTGCGGGTGCTGGGCAACCAGCGTTTGACCGCTGGTGGCAATGTGCGGCGCGCCAAGCCCAAACCCAAAGTCAGCGTAAAAAAACGCAGCCAGACCTGAGCGTCAGACACTCGCCCCACTGCAGCAGCGCTTGGCGTGCCTATGAAATACCGCCACGGCGCACAGCCACTGCATCAGGTAGAGCCCGCTGCCTAAGCGGTGCCAAAAGGCCAAGTTATCCCGCGCAATGATGTGCGGCGACACCCAAAACTCTGCGGCCAGCGCACAAATCACGCCCAGCAACACCACCGGCACCCATCGGCTCATCTTGGCATCCGCAGACTCGCGCCACGCACAAAACAGGAGCAAGAGCGCGCAAACGGATGAAATACCCGTCTGCGCTTGGAACAAGTGCCCTGCCATGGCGCCCGCTAGCGCGGGGCTGGGCAGGTAGATAAACAACATCGGCACCACGAAAAAACCCAGCGTGGTCAATGAGAAGGCCCAGGCAGCGGCAAGCCAAAGGGCTGCGCTGCGGGCCAAGAGCGCCGGCTTAGACGTAGCGCACCGCCACGATTTCGTAGGCCTTGTCGCCGCCAGGCGCGATCACCACGGCGGTGTCGCCCTCTTCCTTGCCAATCAAAGCGCGGGCAATGGGTGAGCTGATGTTGATCAGGCCGAGTTTGAGGTCCGCTTCGTCTTCGCCGACGATTTGGTAAGTCACCCGCTCACCGGTTTCTTCTTCTTCAAGATCCACCGTAGTGCCGAAGACCACGCGGCCACCCGCATCCAGCGTGGCCGGATCAATCACTTGCGCCGCTGACAACTTGCCTTCGACTTCCTGGATGCGGCCTTCGATAAAGCCTTGGCGGTCTTTGGCAGCGTCGTATTCAGCGTTTTCGCTCAGGTCGCCCTGGGCGCGGGCTTCGGAGATAGCGTTGATGACCCAGGGGCGTTCTACCGTCTTGAGTTTGTGCAACTCGGCTTTCAGGATTTCGGCGCCGCGTTTGGTCAGGGGAATGGTGGCCATAGGAAAGCTCGGTAAAACAGACAGGCAAAAATGCAGCGGGACAGTACCGCGCCCAAGCGCCGCACTGTCCCTGCAAAGAATGCGCGGATTATGCCAAGAGTTGGGCGTGCATCTCTTGCACCGAAATGACACTAAGGTCGTCGAGGTACTTCATGCCTTCAACCGCGGCCTCGGCCCCTGCGATCGTGGTGAACGTGGTGACGCGGGCCAGCAGCGCAGAGGTTCGAATCTGGCGCGAATCGGCAATCGCGTTACGCCGCTCTTCCACCGTATTAACCACCAGAGCGACCTCGTTGTTCTTGATCATGTCCACGATGTGCGGCCGGCCTTCGGTGACCTTGTTCACCGTGCGACACGCCACGCCCGCGCCGTTAATGGCCGAAGCCGTGCCTTTGGTCGCGAGCAACTCGAAACCCATGGCGGCAAGCTTGCCCGCTACTTCCACAGCACGCGCCTTGTCGCTTTGCTTGACTGATATGAAGGCCCGCCCGGAGCGCGGCAGCTTGGTGCCCGCGCCCAGTTGGGACTTCACAAAGGCCTCACCAAAGGTCTTGCCCACGCCCATGACCTCGCCGGTGGACTTCATCTCGGGGCCCAAAATCGTGTCCACGCCAGGGAATTTGACGAAGGGGAACACCGCCTCTTTGACGCTGAAATACGGTGGCGTGACCTCTTTCGTTACGCCCTGCTGCGCCAGGGTTTGGCCGACCATGCAGCGTGCGGCCACTTTGGCCAGTTGCACGCCCGTGGCCTTGCTGACAAAAGGCACGGTGCGGCTGGCGCGGGGGTTGACTTCCAGCACATAAATTACGTCTTGGCCGTCCACGTTTTGTATGGCGAACTGCACGTTCATTAGCCCCACCACGTGCAGCGCCTGCGCCATGGCCGCCGTTTGGCGCTTGATCTCGGCGACCGTGGCGGCGCTCAGGCTGTAAGGGGGGAGTGAGCAGGCAGAGTCGCCGCTGTGCACGCCCGCTTGCTCAATGTGCTCCATCACGCCGCCTATCCAGGTGGCGCCTTCTGAATCGCGGATGCAGTCCA
>JARXAU010000139.1 GCA_029865675.1 Rhodoferax sp. | reverse complement strand
CGCATCATCGGCGTGGGGCGCGACGGGCAGTCGCACGAACAGTACCGCGCACTGATCCAGTCGCGTTTTGACAAGGTCGAACTCGCCAAGCGCCCCAGCCCCGAAGAGTTTGAGCGCTTTGCCGCGCTGCTGGAATATGTGCGCATGGACCTGTCCAAGCCAGCAGACTACGCCGCGCTGGCCGCCAGCCTGCAAGCGCGCCAGGCCGACACCGTGGTGATGTACGTGGCCACCGCGCCCTCGCTGTTCACCACCGTGTGCGAACAACTCGCCGCTGCGGGCCTGAACACACCCCACACCCGCGTGGTGCTGGAAAAACCGCTGGGCCACGACTTGGCGTCTAACCGCGCCATCAACCACACAGTGCGCCGGTTTTTTGAGGAAGAGCAGGTGTTTCGCATTGACCACTACCTGGGCAAACCGGCGGTACAAAACCTGTTTGCGCTGCGCTTTGGCAACGCCTTGTTTGAGCCGCTGTGGCGGCGCGAGCACATTGCCAACATCCAGATCACGATTGCCGAAGACCTGGGCGTGGAAAGCCGGGGCGCGTTCTATGAGACCACGGGCGCGCTGCGCGACATGGTGCAAAACCACGCGCTGCAGCTGCTGTGCGCCATCGGCATGGAGCCGCCCATCAACGCGCACGCCGACGCCATCCGCGACGAAAAACTCAAGGTACTGCGCTCGCTCAAACCCTGGACCGCCGAGACCCTGGTCAGCGACGTGGTGCGCGGCCAGTACGCCAACGGCACCAGTGGCGGCCATCCAGTGCCCGCGTACCGGGACGAGCCGGGCGTCAACCCCCAAAGCAACACCGAAACCTTTGTCGCGCTGCGCACCGAGATTGCCAACTGGCGCTGGGCCGGTGTTCCCTTCTACATCCGCACCGGCAAGCGCCTGGCCGGGCGCGACGCGCGCATTGTGGTGAACTTTCGCCCCACGCCGCACGCAATTTTCCAGTCCACCAGCCAGGCCGGGAACCAGCTAGTCATCAATCTGCAGCCCAAAGACGGCCTGGAGTTGCACCTGTTCGCGCAAGGGCAAAACAACCGTAAAGCCGGCGTGGGCGCGGCCCAGACGCTGGCGCCGGTGCACCTGGACCTGGACTTTGGCAAGCGCTTTGGCTCCGAGCGCGTAGGCGCCTACGAGCGGCTGCTGCTCGATGTGATTGACGGGCGCCTGAACCTGTTTGTGCGCAGCGACGAACAAGAACAAGCTTGGCGCTGGGTGGAGCCCTTGATTGACCACTGGGCCACCGACCCCCAAGGCCCGCGCCCGTATGCCGCAGGCACCTGGGGACCGAGCGCGTCCAGCGCCATGATTGCGCGCGACGGCTTTTGCTGGGACGAAGAGTCGTAAATAAGCCAGAAACGCCCCAGCATGCTAGACCGAATCCAAGCCGCGCTGCCGTCGCTGGCACCGGCCGAACAACGCGTAGGGCGCCTGTGCCTGGCCGACCCGCGTGCGTTCGCGAAACTGCCGGTCAGTGAGCTGGCCGACCGCTCGCATGTGAGCAAACCCACGGTGGTGCGCTTTTGCCGTAGCGTGGGCTACGACGGCCTGGCCGACTTCAAGCTCAAGCTGGCCGGGACCGTCAACGAGGGCGTGCCCTTCATCCACCGCAGCGTAGACGTGGACGACAAGATTGGCGACGTGATGGTCAAGGTCATCGACAACACGGTGGCCGCCTTGCTCAAGTACCGCAACGAGGCCAGCACCATGGCCATGGAGCGCGCGGTAGTGGCGCTGGTGGAGGCCTACAAGGCCGGGCGGCAGATCCAGTTCTTTGGCGTGGGCAACTCGGGCATTGTGGCGCAGGACGGCCAGCACAAGTTTTTTCGCTTGGGAGTCAATACCAACGCCTACAGCGATGGCCACATGCAGGTCATGAGCGCGTCGGTCATGCGTCCGGGCGACTGCGTAGTGGTCATCAGCAACTCGGGCCGCACCCGCGACCTGATGGACGCCTGCGACATTGCGCGCAAAAACGGTGCCACCACCATTGTCATTACCGCCAGTGGCTCGCCGCTGGCCAGTGCCGGCCATATCCATCTCAGCGCCGACCACCCGGAGGGCTTTGACAAATACAGCCCCATGGTCTCGCGCCTGCTGCATTTGATGATTTTGGACATTTTGGCCACCGCTGTGGCCCTGCGCATCGGCAGCCCCACGCTGCAGCCGCTGCTGAGCGACATGCGCAAAAACTTGCGCACCAAACGCTACGCCTGAACCCGCAGGCGCCCAGACAGCGGCAATTCAGCCGCCCAGCTCCATGGCCTTGCGGTGGCGGTCCACAAAGTCCTGGTAGGTGTCAATGCCGCGCAACTGCAAGATGGTGTTGCGCACTGCCGCTTCCACCAGCACCGCAATATTGCGCCCGGCCACCACCTGAATCACCACCTTGCGCACCGGAATGCCGGCCACGTCTTGCGTGAGCGGCTCAAAAGGAATGCGCTCGTACTCGCGCTCCAGCGTCTCGCGGCGCACCAAATGCACGATCAACTTGAGGCGCATTTTGCGGCGCACCGCCGTTTCGCCAAAAATGGCGCGGATATCGAGCAAGCCAATGCCGCGCACTTCCAGCAGGTTTTGCAGCAAATCAGGGCAGCGGCCCTCAATCGTGGTTTGGTTGATGCGGTACAAATCCACCGCGTCATCGGCCACCAGGCCGTTGCCGCGCGAGATCAACTCCAGCCCTAGCTCGCTTTTGCCCAAACCCGACTCGCCCGTAATCAGCACGCCCAGGCCCAAAATGTCCATGAACACGCCGTGCATGGAAACCCGGTCGGCGAAATGCTTGGACAAATACGCCCGCAGCACGTCAATCACAAAGGCCGAAGACCCTGGGGCGGCAAACATCGGAATTTGTGCCCGCTCGCACATCGACAGGAGTTCTGGTGGCGCTTGCTGGCCGTCGGCCAGCACCAGCACGGGCGGCTCCAGCGTAACTATGCGCGCAATACGCCGGGCCGCGTCTTCAGTCGTCGCGTTGGTCAGGTATGCGATTTCCCGCTCGCCGAGAATTTGCACGCGGTAGGGGTGGATGTAGTTCAAGTAGCCCACCAAATCGGCCCCGGAGCGCGCCGCCCGCACGGCGACTTCATCAAAGCGGCGCTCTGATGCACCCAAACCAGCCACCCATTCCCAACGCAAATAGCCCCTAAAGGCCTCGAACAAAACGTCAGCGCTGATTGCGGTGGGCTTCACTTGGCGCTACGCCTCAAATCGGGCTACTTGGCAGGCTTAGTGCACTTGGGCAGACTGCCAAGAACTGAGCAAATCGTGCAACTGGACGGCATCCGAAGCCCCGGTCAGCCGCAGGCGCATATCACCATCGCTCAACAACTCGGCAATTTCAGACAGTATTTCCAGGTGTTTTTGGGTCGCCGCTTCGGGCACTAGCAAGAAAATCAGCAAAGTGACCGCCTTATCGTCAGGTGCATCGAAACCAATCGGTGTACGCAACTGGAACACCGCAGCCATTGGCGTTTTCAGTCCCTTAATGCGACCGTGAGGAATGGCCACACCGTTGCCCAGACCCGTGGACCCCAGACGTTCTCGGGAAAACAAACTGTCTGTGACCAGAGCGCGGCTCAGGCCGTGGAGGCTTTCAAACAGCAGACCAGCCTCTTCAAACGCGCGCTTTTTACTGGTGACGTCCACCTGCGCGAGCACGTGCGGCTGGGGAAGTAAAGCGGCCAGGCGGTTCATAAGGTGTGCGGATTATGCACATAAAAAAGCCCGTCCAAGGGCTTGACGGGCTTGGCCTGAAGAGCGGGATCAGAGGGGCTTAGATGAGGCGCTTAGGTGCCTGATGCTGATGGCTCTGAATGCGGTCCTTGTGGCGAACCACCTGGCGGTCAAGCTTGTCCACGAGGTCGTCCACTGCGGCGTAAAGGTCGGCACTTGCGCTTTGCGCAAACAAGTCGCTGCCTTTGACATGGATGTTGCACTCGGCTCGCTGGCGCAGGTCTTTTTCCTTCTGGTTCTCCACCGTGAGCAACACCTTTACGTCCACCAACTGGTCAAAGTGCCGCGCGATGCGGTCCAACTTTTCGGTGACGTAACTTCGCAGGGCGGGGGTAACTTCAAGATGGTGACCGCTGATTGTCAGATTCATAGGGTGAACTCCTGTTGCTCTTGAAACACAAACCCGGCGACCCGCAGACCGCCGGTGAACTTCGAACGAAAGCCTAGAGAGGTTTGCAGGCCCTCGCTTCCACTATGCGCCGCTTTGACGCGAAAAGCAAAGGCTTTTTCATGATGCAGTGCAGCAAACTAGACGGCTTCAGTGCCGCGCCGCATACCCCGGTGCGATAATTTGGCTCTTTTCATTTTGGAGCGTATTTCTTGGACAACTACCCCAGTTGGTAGCTTTCGGATGCACGAGCTGACCTGGCCCTGCGTTCGAAAGCTGCTTTACCGCCCCCGCCCAATCGAACCATTGGCCCCTGACCCTCAGCCCGTCACCCATGCTCAATATTTTTACTCTGGCCAACGGCCGCCTGTTTCAGGAAGAAATCGAATCCCTGGAGGAGCTCTCACGGTTCCAACCCATTTGGGTCGACCTAGAGTCCCCCACCATCGAAGAAAAGCGCTGGATCAAACAGTACTACGGCCTGTCGATCCCTGAGGATGCGATGGACGAGGACATTGAAGAATCGGCCCGCTTCTACACCGAAGACAACGGGGAGCTGCATATTCGCAGCGACTTTTTGATTGCCGACGAGCACGAGCCGCGCACGGTGCGCGCCGCCTTCATCCTGAATTTGGTCAACGATAGCCTCAAAAGCAAAGGCGTATTGTTTTCCATTCACGATGAAGACGTGCCGGTGTTTCGGCTGTTGCGCATGCGCGCCCGGCGCGCGCCAGGGCTGATTGAAGACGCGAGAGAAGTGCTGCTCAAGCTCTTTGACGCCGACGCAGAGTATTCCGCTGACACCTTAGAGGGCATTTACGATGAATTGGAAAAAGTCAGCAAAAAAGTGCTTTCAGGCGACGTGACCGACGCTATCGCGGGGGAGGCGCTGGGCGCAATTGCCAGGCACGAGGATTTGAGTGGGCGCATCCGACGCAATGTGATGGACACCCGGCGCGCGGTGAGCTTCATGATGCGCTCCAAAATGCTCAACGCCGAACAGTTCGAAGAAGCACGCCAAATTCTGCGCGATATTGACTCGCTCGATTCGCACACTGCATTTTTGTTTGACAAAATCAACTTTCTGATGGACGCCACGGTGGGTTTCATCAACATCAACCAAAACAAGGTCATCAAGATCTTCTCTGTGGCCAGTGTGGCTCTGCTGCCACCCACGTTGATCGCCAGCGTCTACGGCATGAACCTGAAGTTCCCGGAATTGGAGTTTCTAGGTGCTTGGAATTACCCGTACACCGTCGGTCTCATGATGGCAAGTGCTTGTTTGCCGATGTGGTATTTCGGAAAGCGTGGTTGGTTGAAGTAGGCAAGCAACACGCCCGTCTGCCGCCGCGGGCCGCCTAGTTTTTTGCCTGCACGAGCTCCGCGCAGGCAAAAAAATCTGGGCAATTTACTCAATGGCTTTCACCATATCTTCAACCACCTTTTTGGCGTCGCCAAACACCATCATGGTTTTGTCCATGTAGAACAGCTCGTTGTCTAGCCCTGCGTAGCCGCTGGCCATGGAGCGTTTGTTGACGATGATGGTTTTTGCTTTGTAGGCCTCCAAAATCGGCATGCCGTAAATGGCGCTGCCCTTGGTGTGCGCGGCCGGGTTGACCACGTCGTTAGCGCCCAAAATGATGGCTACGTCGGCCTGGCCGAATTCGCTGTTGATGTCTTCCATCTCAAACACCTGGTCGTAGGGCACTTCGGCCTCAGCCAGCAACACATTCATGTGGCCCGGCATGCGCCCGGCCACCGGGTGAATCGCGTATTTAACGGTGATGCCTTTGGCTGTGAGTTTGGCGGCCAGCTCTTTGACGGCGTGCTGCGCGCGGGCCACGGCTAGGCCGTAACCCGGCACGATGACCACGGTTTCGGCATTGCCCAACACAAAGGCCGCGTCGTCGGCGCTGCCGCTTTTGACCGGACGCTGCTCAGCCTTGGCACCCCCGGCGCTCACCGCCTCACCGCCAAAGCCTCCACCGATCACGTTAAAGAACGAGCGGTTCATGGCCTTGCACATGATGTAGCTCAGAATCGCGCCGCTGGACCCCACCAGCGAGCCAGCAATGATCAGCATGCTGTTGTTCAGGCTAAAGCCAATGCCTGCGGCCGCCCAGCCCGAGTAGCTGTTGAGCATGGACACCACCACCGGCATATCGGCGCCGCCAATCGGAATGATGATGAGCACGCCCATCACAAACGAGAGCGCCAGCATGGCAAAAAAAGCTTCCCAGCTTCCCGTGAACGTAAACACCAAGCCCAGGCCCACCGTGGTCAAGCCCAGCACCAGGTTGAGCTTGTGCTGGCCCGAGAAGGTGAACGGTGCGCCCTGGAATAGGCGGAATTTGTAAGTGCCTGAGAGTTTGCCGAAAGCAATCACCGAGCCGCTAAAGGTGATGGCACCAATGGCCGCACCCAAAAACAACTCCAAACGGTTGCCCGTAGGAATCGGGTCGCCCTTGGCCAGACCCTGCAACATGGCTGCGGGTTCGACCACGGCCGCCACGGCGATGAATACGGCAGCCAAGCCAATCATGCTGTGGAAAAAGGCCACCAGTTCCGGCATCTTGGTCATCTCCACCGTGTTGGCACGGTAGGCGCCATAGGCGCCGCCCACCACCAGGCCCGCCAGCACCAGGCCAATGCCCATACCCTGGCCGTTTGCGGTATCGACAATCAGCGCTGCCGTGGTGCCGGCCGCAATGGCCATGCCGATCATGCCAAACACATTTCCGCGAATGGATGTGGTGGGGTGCGACAGGCCTTTGAGGGCCTGAATAAAGCTGACCGACGCCAGCAGGTACAGCAGGGTGACGAGGTTCATGCTCATTTGGCAGCTCCTTGCTCGGAGGCATCGGCTTTCTTTACTTTCTTCTTGAACATTTCCAGCATGCGACGTGTCACCATAAAGCCGCCAAAAATATTGACTGAGGCCAGCGCCACGGCCAGCACGCCCATGGTTTGCCCCAGCACGGTTTCGGTTTGTGCGGCGGCCAGCATGGCGCCGACGATCACGATGGCAGAAATGGCATTGGTCACCGCCATTAGGGGCGTGTGCAGCGCGGGTGTCACCGTCCACACCACGTGGAAGCCCACGTAAATGGCCAGTACAAAGATGATCAGGTTGGTGATCGTGGGGGATACGAGGTCCATGGAATTTGTCCTTTATTTGCGTTTGACTTCGCCGCCCTGCGTCATCAGGCAGGCAGCCACGATGTCGTCTTCTAGGTCCACAGTGAACTGGCCGCCCTTGGGTAGCACCAGCTTCAAAAAGTCCAGCACGTTGCGGGCGTAGAGGGCCGAAGCGTCCGCTGCCACCAGCGCAGCCAGATTGGTCTCGCCGACCAGGGTGACGCCGTGCTTGACCACGGTTTTACCAGCTTCGGTGAGCACGCAGTTGCCGCCCACGCCGTCGGCCGCCTTGCCCGCCGCAATGTCCACAATGACCGAGCCGGGCTTCATGCTTTTGACCATGTCCTCGGTCACCAGCACGGGTGCGGCGCGGCCTGGAATGAGGGCAGTGGAGATCACCACATCGGCCAGCGCCACGCGCTTGGCAACCTCGATTTTTTGCCGGTCCAGCCAGCTTTGCGGCATGGGGCGGGCGTAGCCGCCCACGCCCACGGCGGCTTCTTTTTCTTCCGGGGTGTCGTAAGACACTTCAATGAACTTGCCACCCAAGGACTCAATTTGCTCCTTGACGCTGGGGCGCACGTCGGAGGCCTCAATCACCGCGCCCAGGCGCTTGGCCGTGGCAATGGCCTGCAAACCGGCCACGCCCACGCCCAAAATGACCACGCGCGCGGCCTTGACCGTGCCCGCAGCCGTCATCAGCATGGGGAAAAAGCGCTGGTATTTGTCGGCTGCCACCATCACCGCTTTGTAGCCCGCGATATTGGCCTGGCTGGAGAGCACGTCCATGCTTTGGGCGCGCGTGGTGCGCGGTGCGGCTTCCAGGGCAAAACTGGTCAGCCCGGCAGCGGCAAGGCGCTGCAAACCCGCTGCATCAAAAGGATTGAGCATGCCGACCAAGGCCGCGCCGCTGGTCATCCGGCTCAACTCCTCGCTACTGGGGGCCACCACTTTGAGCACCAGTGGACTAGAAAAGGCCGCCGCAGCGTCACAAATTTCTGCGCCAACAGCTGCGTAAGCCTCGTCGGTGACGCTGGCGGCCAGGCCGGCGCCGGACTGCACCCGCACGGTGTGACCTTGGGCAAGAAGCTTTTTCACCGTCTCGGGGGTCGCGGCAACGCGGGTTTCGCCCGCCGCAGTCTCGGCGGGTATGCCTATTTGCATGGAATCGCTCCTGGGAATGTTGAAATCAAATTGCGAGGTAGCCTACACGAATCTACTTCAGCCTAACAGGGTGGAAACCCGCGCTGCGTGCCCCAGCGGGTTAGCGCAATAGCGATTCTCTAGGCACCGGAGGCCCTCCGCGGCTTTATCTTAAGCACCCGTCGGCTTGGGCAAACTCAGCTCGAGCGTTGCCTCGCCTTGGACCGTTTTACCAATTTTGACCCCACGCACCGACACCGATTGCAGCACCTGTCCATCGCCCAAGCCGGCGCCGACTGCATAGGCCCTGGGCGGTGCGTTGCCCACGGCCAATAGGGCCAGGCCCTTGCCGGCCGGGCCAGCGACCACACCCAGCAGTTGCAACTGCATGCTGGATGTTGGCGCTGTTGCTGCCGAGACTACGCCCCCCCCGCCCAAAGCGCGCGCTACTGTCTGAATGTCAGGTACAACTGACGTTGAAACGATCGGAATTTTTGGCGCACGTTGATCGGAAACTCGATGGTTTCCAAGAACCCAAAACATGGCGCTTGCCGCAGCGCAGACGGCGCTGATAAAGGTGACAAGGTATAGGCCCCAAGGCCTGAATGAGTGGATGGGCATGGTGTGATTATCGTAGTGCTGTTGAGTTTATGGGGCGGCGGTTAAGATTGAACGCGCTTTCAAAGCGGGCTGATTTCCAGAACTTACCTTGCCATTGCGTGCACATGACAAAAATCAGCAACCTAACTGGTCCTGAAGCTGGACCCCGAGCGCCGGTGAGGGTAACGGTTACCTTGGAGATGGTCGCCAAGCTCGCTGGCGTATCACCCAGCACGGTCTCACGCATCCTCAACGGCACAGCGGTGGTGAGCGAAGCCAAGCGACAAGCGGTTGTAGACGCCTCGAAAGCGCTGGGGTTCGTGCCCAACCCGCTCGCACGCGGCTTGGCAGGAGGTCGTACTTTCAGTGTTGGCGTTGTGACGCAAGCCATCGACAGCCCGTTTTACGGCGCCGCGTTGCGCGGCATCGAAGATGAATTCGATCCGCGCGGTTACAGCCCTTTGTTTATGAGCGCACACTGGGATCGAGCCACAGAGGCGCGATGTCTTGAACTATTGAAGGCGCGCCGCGTGGACGGCATTGTGGTGCTGATGCCGCGCCTGTCTGACGACGCGCTTAAGGCCTGCGCGCAACAGTTGCCGGTGGTGGTGACTGGTCGCGACTTACAAGCTGAGCAGTTGTTTTCTCTCAACTTCGACAACTTTACGGGGGCCTTGCGCGCCACCGAGCACCTGATCGCCTTAGGCCATACCCGCATCGCATTTATTGCGGGCGACGAGGAACACCCCGACGCTGCCGAGCGCATGCGCGGCTATCGCGCAGCCTTGCAAGCGGCCCAATTGGCTTTTGACCCGCAACTCGTCGTGCCCGGCAAGTACCACGAGATCAGCGGGTTGGAGGCAGTCAACCAGCTGGTGGCCCAGGGCCAGCGATTCACCGCCCTGTTTGCAGCCAACGACCAAATGGCAGCAGGCGCGGCGCTGGGCCTGTTCCAGCACGGACTGCGCGTTCCAGACGATGTGTCACTGGTCGGTTTTGACGATTTGCCCACTTCGGTCTACGCCACCCCGCCACTGAGCACGATTCACCAACCGGCCTACGAGCTGGGCCGTTTGGCCGCAGCCTCCATGCTGCAGTTGATTGCAGGCATCGCGCCCACGGCCCAACTGCCCGTGCCCGAGTTGCTGGTGCGCGGCTCCAGCGCCCGCCGCCGCACCCCAGCCTGAACCCGGCCACCGGGAATACCCTAGCATGCACCGCAAGTGGGCATCTTTATAATTCAATGAAAGCGCTTTCATAGCTGCCTTTGCGCGCTTTGTCTGTTTTGGACTTTGCGTCTAGCTTCAACCTCAAGGGGATTCCATGGCTTTCACCCAGCGTGCAAACTGGCTGGCGGGTGCGCTTTTGCTGGCCAGCGGCGCACTATTGCATGCGCAGGCCCAGCAGGTGCTGACGATTGCGGCTTTTCCAGCGGTGGACGACATTGCCAAAGCCGCCATTCCCGCCTGGAAGAAAAAGCACCCCGAGGTCGAGATCAAGATCACCAGCCGCGCCTACGCCGACCACCACACGGC
>JARXAU010000092.1 GCA_029865675.1 Rhodoferax sp. | reverse complement strand
CAAACTGTTGGGGATAAAGCATGGCGGGCAATCAAAACGGGGAGGAGGGCGATTTTACCGGCGGGCACCCGCTGAAGAAACCTTTCAATAAACACCAGCGAAGTGGTTGATTTCAATGACACTTTGAGGGCATGTGTACGCTGGGCACCCATTGCAGCTTTGATAGTTTTTGCGCGCAGTACCAGGTGATGCAAGCCCCGAAAACGACTCTTTTCAGCCGCATAAACCGGCCATAATGAAAACCATTCTTGCGGCTGAAACTACCAGTCCGCTATCGGAAAACCCACACGCCGCCGCCTGTGCTGCGGTTTAGCCCACCATGGTTCAACTACCACCAATGACGTCTCCGCCGCTGGCTGGCTTGGTTGGCGCGGTAGATCAACCCTAGGTACCAGGCGTCTCAAGATGATCATCAGAGAGTACGACCAAGATGCGGATTTCGACGCCATTCGCGCCTGTTTGATCGAACTCCAGGACTTTGAGCGCCGCATCGACCCCCGAAAGCCCGCTGGGGACGCGATAGCGACCGCTTATTTTTCGGATGCGCTGTCACAGTGCGCCGAGTGCCAGGGCAGAATTTTTGTTGCTGACGAAAAGGGCGAAATTGCCGGATATGCCACCGTACTGGCGAAGGTGCGCAGTGGTTCGCTTGATGATGGTAATTTGGAGTATGCGTACCTTGCTGACCTGGTAGTGCGCGCGGCTTATCAAGGCCGTGGCATCGGACGGGCGCTCATGGCCAAGGCAGAGACATTCGCTCGTGATGAAGGTGCAAATTGGCTAAGAGTGTGCGCGTTGGCCGAAAACCAAGGCGCCAGACGCCTCTACCGCACCGCAGGATTCTCAGAGTTGTACGTCGATTTTGAAAAGAACCTTGCTGCTCGCACGAGCGACGCCAACCTCACTCCTTAGAACGCATGTTTGCGCGCATCTCCCCACATCAGATAGCCGGTTGCTTGCTCTTCTTGCCAGCTACCGCTGTCCTTGCCATTTGGTATGTCTACTTGTGTACCGCGCCGCCCCCAGGGCTCTCGGTCGCCGAGGCGGCTCTTAGCCAATTGCGGTATTCCTTTTCGCAGGAGAACGCACACGCATGGTGGTTCGCGTGGATGATTGGACTTCCCATCGCCTGCACCTGTCTTGGCGTGGCATACCTTCTGCATGCTGGACGCACCCGCACCGGCAGCATCGCTCTGGTGTGCTGCGTCATTGCACTTGCCATCGCAACCTTTTTCTTGAACGGGTTTGGCTTGGCACTTCTCGTTGCAGCTCTGGCTCTTTCGGGATACCGTGGTATCCGTGACCGCTGATTTCTGCCTTCAAGACAACACGCGTGATGACGATCAAGACAGGCTAACCGCGTGTGCAGCGATGGGTCAACCGGCCGACCAGCATGGACCCGCGCAGCTGCAAGAGGCGGATTCGCGGCAAGGCTTGTGGCCCGGTTGCCTTCAACCTGGTACAAGTGCATCAAGAGGCGTGAGGCATGGAGTTTGATTGGGATTCGCCGAAGGCTACAGCCAATGCCCGCAAGCATGGTGTGGCGTTCGACGAGGTTGCGACAGTGTTTTGGATGAACTTGCGGTGTCCGGTGCGTATCGAGATCACTGCGTGGGTGAGGCCAGATACATCACGTTTGGCGCATCGCGTTTGGGTAAGTTGCTCGCGGTCTCGCACACACACCGCGCAACTGCGATACGCATCATCAGTGCACGGAGGCTGACGCGAACTGAAAGGAAAATATATGAAGAAGGCTGAAACAGAAATGCGCGCGGAGTACAAGCGCTCCGACTTTGTGAAATTAGAGCGGGGCAAGTTTTTCAAGAAAGCGTCCAAGGGAACCTCTGTGGCTCTGATCGAACCCAAACTGGCGAAGGCATTTCCTACATCGGAATCGGTCAACGAGGCACTTCGTGGCTTGCTCGCTCTCGCCGATGAAACAGCGCGCATCACCGGTCGCTCAAAGCAGACCGCCCGCAAGCGGGCGGCCATCTAGCAACGGCGTTTGCGCGGTATGGTTCATTTACCGCGAATGACGGCACTGGCGCTGGTTGGCTTGGCTGGCGGGGTAGATGAGCGCTGAGTAGTTTTAGCATTACAAGCCGCCATCGCAAATACCCATGGCGGGATCAACATCCAGAACGCCCTCGTTACCGACCACTGCGCCTGATGCGAGGCCTCCCGATTTAGACTTTCACTATGAGCAAGACCAATCTGACTGAACAAGCGGCGGCGCTGAAAGAGGCATGGCACTCGGTCGTTGTGGGACGCGCCGCTGGAGCGAATGTCAAGGTACTTCGAATGGACGGGCGTTCATATCCAAACGAGGTGCATGATTTTGAGGAAGCACTGTTGGTTCTCGACGGGACGATGAACTTAGATATTGGTAACAAGGTGGTCCAAGTACATTCAGGAGAAGTCTATTTCGTGCCAGCGGGCCTTGCGCACGCAGTTGCACCGGGAAGTGAAGGCACCCTCGTCATCATTGACCGGTGAAGCCTCTCAAGAAACACCACCTAAGTGATTGATTTTCATAGGGTTTCAAACAGACGTTTCGCTGGGCATCAATTGCATCACCATGGTCTTGATAGGATGAGAGAGTTTGTGAAAGACCCGCTGGCAGCAGCCCTCCGAGAACTGGCCCTGTCCCCAGTCGGTGAAATCCTCCCCCTTGCTGAGCATTGCGTAGATCGGTCGGGCCAGTTTGTGGGCGGCTGTAACGGCTTTGGCCCTGTTTATGCGCAAGCACAATGACCGCCCCCACGACAGATTAACCCGAACACAGCGCCGTCGTCGCCAAGCGAAGCGCTTGGCCTGCCCAGTTAGCGCGAGGCTTGATTGCGTCACCCACCGCCTTACCCCCAGTAACTTTGGTGCTCGAACAAAGCCCCAACAGGCGACGCATTCAGGCCGACCACCCCAATAAGAGAAGACACAAGCGAGACTTTCCCTAGTCTTTCCCCTAAGTGCCCTAACGCGGGTGCTGGGGTAGAGTGAACGTTTACTTTTCTCTGTGGAGTCCGCGCATGTCCAGCCCATCCCTCAAAAACCAGGTCAGCCCCGAAGAGTGGCAATTGCGTGTTGATTTGGCGGCCTGCTACCGCTTGGTGGCGGCTTATGGATGGAGCGATTTGATTTTTACCCACATCAGCGCGCGCATCCCCGGCCCTGAGCACCAGTTTTTGATCAATCCCTACGGCCTGTTGTTTGACGAGATCACGGCCAGCAGCCTGATCAAAATTGACCAGGCGGGCAACAAGCTCAGCGACTCGGTGCACCCGGTAAACCCGGCAGGCTTTGTCATCCACAGCGCGGTGCACGCGGTGCGCGAAGACGCCGCCTGCGTCTTGCACACCCACACCCGCGCGGGCGTGGCGGTCAGCGCCCAGGCTTGCGGCGTGCTGCCCATCAGCCAGCAATCGACTTTTGTGCTGGCCTCTTTGGGCTACCACAGCTATGAAGGCGTGGCCCTGCGCGACGACGAAAAGCCGCGTCTGCAAGCCGACCTGGGCACCGCAAAGCACCTGATGCTGCGCAACCACGGCCTGTTGGTGGTGGGCAGCAGCATCCCCGAGGCGTTTTTGCTGATGTACAACTTTGAGTCCACCTGCCAGATTCAAATCGCTGCCCAAGCTGGGGGCGCGCTCACGCAGGTGGATCCCCGCATCATCGACGGCGTGGGCCAGGCCATGCGCGCCCAAACCGACGGCCTAGGCGGCGCTTTTGCCTGGCCAGCCATGCTGCGCAAACTCGACCGCATGGACATCAGCTACCGCGATTAACCATACACTGGTTTTTTGTCGAAGTTGCATTCAAGCACGCCCCACCCGTTCCGAAAACCACCTAAGCTCCGCCCCATGAACACCCGCACCACGCCAGCCAGCCAGACATTCGACTACATCATCGTGGGCGCCGGCGCGGCTGGCTGCGTGGTAGCCAGCCGCCTGAGCGAAGACCCCGGCGTGCGTGTCTGCCTTTTAGAGGCCGGTGCCCCCGACACCTCGGTGCTGATCCACGCGCCCATGGGCTTTGCCGTCAGCGCACCGCTCAAAGTGCACAACTGGGGCTACGAGACGGTGCCGCAACCCGGCTTCAAGGGCCGACGCGGCTACCAGCCGCGCGGCAAGGTGATGGGCGGCAGCAGCTCCATCAACGCCATGGTCTACACGCGCGGCCACCGCGCCGACTACGACCACTGGGCCAGCCTGGGCAACCCCGGTTGGAGCTATGACGAGGTGTTGCCGCTATTTAAACGCGCCGAGCACAACCACTGCTTTGGCGAAAACGCCTACCGTGGCACCAGCGGCCCGCTGCAAGTGAGCTACCTGCGCAGCCCCAGCCCCCTCAATGAGGTGTTCTTGCAAGCTTGCGAACAAACCGGCTTGCCCCGCACCGAGGACTACAACGGCGCGCAGCAACTCGGTTGCGGCCCCACCCAGGCCATGCAAGCCAACGGCGAACGCTGCAGCGCCTCCAAGGCCTATATCACCCCGCAACGCGGGCGCAGCAACCTGACCGTCATCACCCAAGCCCACACCCGGCGCGTGCTGATGGACGGCAAACGCGCCATCGGCGTGGAATACGAGCAGGGCGGCCAAGTGCACCAACTGCACGCCGCGCGCGAGGTGGTTTTGAGCGCCGGGGCCTTTGGTTCGCCCCAGTTGCTCATGCTCTCGGGCATAGGCCCGCAAGAGCAACTCCAAGCGCACGGCATTGCCACGGTGCACACGCTGCCCGGCGTGGGGCAAAACCTGCAAGACCATGTGACTACAGTGCTGATTCAGCGCACGGTGCGCACCGAGGCGGCGATGGGCATTTCACTGCGCGGCTTGGTCGACGTAGTCAAAGCGATTTTCCAGTGGCGCAACAAGCGCACCGGCTGGGTAACGTCCAACGTGGCCGAATCGCAAGGCTTTTTAAAAACGGACCCCGGAGCCGACAAGCCCGACATCCAGCTCGCCCTGTGCACCGGCATCATCGACGACCACAACCGCAAAACCCATCTGGGCCACGGCTACACCCTGCATGTGACCTTGTGCCGCCCCAAGAGCCGGGGCAGCGTGACGCTGCAAAGCGCAAGGTCCACCGACGCGCCACTGATCGATCCCGCGTTTTTCCAGCATCCCGACGACATGGCCACCTTGGTCAAGGGCACCCAAATGGGCATGGACATCTTGCAGGCCAAGCCGTTTGACACCTACCGGGGCGAGATGCTGTACCCGGTGGAGCGCAATAACCCGGTGCAGATCGAGTCCTTTTTGCGCGACCACTCCGATACCGAGTAC
>JARXAU010000046.1 GCA_029865675.1 Rhodoferax sp. | reverse complement strand
GAAGAGACCGAGGACATGGCCTTCTGGATCCAGGACATCCAGCAAGAGCTGGGCATCAGCGTGCTGATGGTGGAGCACGACATGGGCCTGGTGTCCAAGGTGTCGGACCGGGTGCTGGCCATGAACCAGGGCGAAGTGCTGGCTACTGGCACGCCGCGCGAAGTGCAAAGCGACCCCGGCGTGATCGAAGCCTATTTGGGCACGGTAGACGATGTGTCGTCGCTGCGTCGATCTAACAGCGCCCGTATTGGCGTAACCACAAGTGCTACAACCGGCAGCAGTGGAGGTGCCGCATGAGCAGCTTGCCACCCGCCATCAGCGACCTGCCGGTGCTCAATCTCTTGAACGTAGAGAGCGCCTACGGACCGATCAAGGCCATACGCGGCGTGAGCCTGCAGGTGCGCCGGGGCGAGATTGCCGCAGTGCTGGGTTCCAACGGCGCGGGCAAAACCACGATTTTGAAGACCATCTCCGGCATCATTGACCCGCGCAAAGGCTCCATCGCCTTCAAGGGCCAGGACATCACCGCCAAAGACCCGTCCTTCATCGTGCAGCAAGGCCTGAGCCACGTACCCGAAGGGCGCGAGGTGTTTCCTTTGCTCAGCGTGCGCGACAACCTGCTCATGGGCGCCTACACCCGCAATGACCGCGATGGCGTAGCGCGCGACATCGAAACCGTATTTGCCTACTTCCCCATCCTTAAAGAACGCAGCGCGCAAGACGCCGGGCTCTTGTCGGGTGGCCAACAGCAAATGCTGGCGATCTCGCGCGCGCTGATGGCCAACCCCGACCTGATGCTGCTCGACGAGCCCAGCCTGGGCCTGAGCCCCAAGCTGACCAAAGAGATTTTTGAGATCGTAGTGCGCATCAACCGCGAGCGCGGAACCACCATTTTGCTGGTGGAGCAAAACGCCAATATGGCGCTGAACGCCTCGGACTACGGCTACGTGCTGGAAAACGGCCGCATCGTGATGGAAGACACCTGCGCCCATTTGCGCGAGAAGGACGACATCAAAGAGTTCTACCTCGGCCTCAAGGAGGCGGGTGTACGCACCGAGCGGCGCTGGAAAAAGAAAAAGACCTGGAGATGACTGTGCATACGCAACTGTGGGACTTGAGCCATATTCGGGCGCAGCATGAGGTGGTGCTGCCGGGCGACACCATTCCTGCGCTGTTCTGGAACGCGGTGGCGCAGCGCGGCCCCAAGGTCTGGATGCGCCAAAAGCACCTGGGCCTGTGGCGTAGCTGGACTTGGGACCAAACCGCGCAGGCGGTGGAGGAGATTGCTGGCGGCCTGCTCAGCCTGGGTTTTGCCAAGGGCGAGTGCGCGTCCATTTTGGCCAACACAGTGGTGGAATGGGTCTGGGCCGATGTGGCGGTGCTGTCAGTCTGTGGAGTATCCAACGGCATTTACCCGACCGACGCCAGCAGCCAAGTACAGTACTTGTGCGAGGACTCCAGCACCACGGTGCTTTTTGTTGAGGACGACGAGCAGCTCGACAAAGCCTTGGAGGTGCGCGCCGCCCTGCCTTTGCTGCGCAAGATTGTGGTGTTTGACATGGAAGGCCTGCGCACCCTGAACGACCCGGCGATCATCAGCCTGGACGCTCTGCGCGCCTTGGGCAAAACATTCTTGGCGGCACACACGGACGCGCTGAAGACCCGTTTGCAACAATGCCAGCCCCAAGATCTGGCCATTTTGGTCTACACCTCGGGCACCACTGGCAAACCCAAGGGCGCCATGCACTTGCACCAAGGGCTGGTCTACACCGTGCGCGGCTACAACACCTTGGTAGCGCAGGACGAAACCGACGAGCGCATGTGTTTTTTGCCCCTGTGCCATATCGCAGAGCGCATGGGCGGCGAGTACTTTGCGCTTTACACCGGGGCCAAACTTAATTTCGTCGAAAACCCGGAAACCATTCCCGAGAACGTGCGCGAAATCGCGCCCACGGTGTTCACTGCCGTGCCCCGGGTGTGGGAGAAGTTTTACTCCGGCGTGATGATTTCACTCAAAGAAGCAGGCGCGATCCAGCAGGCGGTGTACGCGTGGGGCATCGGCGTGGGCTCCAAGATTGCAGACTTGGTGCTGGCGGGCAAGCCGGTGGGTGCGGGCTTGCGCATGCAGTTTCGCCTGGCGCAGTGGCTCGCGCTCAACAATGTTCGTAAGTTGATCGGCATCCACCGGGCGCGCTTTTTGGTCACTGGCGCGGCACCGATTTCACCGGAGTTGGTGCGCTGGTACCTCGCTTTAGGCGTGCCCATGCTGGAAGTCTGGGGCATGACTGAGACGTGCGGCGCGTCCACCGGCGTGCCCGCTACGGCCATGCGACCCGGCTCCATTGGCCCTGCGGCCGGCTTTAACGAAGTGCGCTTGGACCCCGTGACCGGAGAAATTTTGGTACGCGGCAAAAACGTGTTTGCCGGCTACCTGAATTTGCCGGAAAAAACGGCTGAAACTATTGACGCCGACGGCTGGTTGCACACTGGAGACGTGGGGGTGCAGGACGCAGATGGCTATTTGCGCATTACCGACCGTATGAAGGACATCATCATCACCGCCGGGGGCAAAAACATCACTCCCAGTGAGCTGGAAAACGACCTCAAGTTCTCGCCCTACATCACGGATGCAGTAGTCATCGGCGACAAACGCCCTTACTTGACCGTGATCATCATGATCGACCAGGAGAACGTGGAAAAATTCGCGCAGGACAAAGACGTGCCCTTCAGCAACTACGCCAGCCTGACCCGCGCCCCCGAAGTGCAGGCCCTCATTCAGGCCGAAATTGAGCGCGTCAATAAGAAGTTTGCCCGGGTGGAACAAATCAAGAAGTTCTTTTTGCTTGACACCCAGCTCAGCGCCGAAGACGAAGAACTCACGCCCACCATGAAGCTCAAGCGCAAGCTGGTGGAAAAAAAGTACACGCCTCAGATTGAGGACATGTACCGCGCATAAAGCGCTCTGTTGTTTTGTTTAACTTGACCCTAACTTTTTGAGAGCTCGCATGAAACACCATTTTTCCAAAACTTCCACCATTGCAAGTCTTGCATTGGCTCTGCTAGCGGCCAGTGGCGTGTATGCAGCCGAACCGCAAGGCGTCACGAAAACCGAGATCGTGGTCGGCACCATCCAAGACCTGTCCGGCCCGCTGGCCAGTTACGGCAAGCAGGCGCGCAGCGGGATGCAACTTCGAATTGAAGAACTCAATGAGCAAGGTGGCGTCCACGGGCGCAAGATCAAGCTCTTGGTAGAGGACTCGGGCTACGACCCCAAAAAGGCGGTCCTTGCAGCCCAGAAGCTGGTCAACCAGGACAAGATTTTCATCATGGCTGGCCACTTGGGAACCGCCCAAAACAACGCGGCCATGCCGATCCAGTTTGAAAAGAAGGTGGTCAACTTCATGCCACTGACCGCCGCGCGCGAAATGTACGAGCCGCCGAACGATCTGAAATACGCGCTCCTGAGCTCGTACTACGACCAGATGCGCCTGGCTTTGCCCAAAATGGTGGCCGACAAGAATGCCAAGAAAGTCTGCATCATCTACCAGGACGACGAGTTCGGCTTGGAGGTATTGCGGGGCAGCGAAGCGGGGCTGAAAAGCGTCAACATGGAGCTGACCGAGAAAACCTCGTTCAAGCGCGGTGCCACCGATTTTTCCAGCCAAGTGGCCAAAATGAAGGCCTCGGGCTGCGAGCTTGTAGTCCTGGGCACCATCATCCGTGAAACCATCGGCACCGTGGCCGAGGCGCGCAAGAACGGTTTTACTCCAGTGTTTTTCGCCACAGTGGCTGCTTACACCGACCTGATCCACAAACTGGGCGGCAAAGCCATGGACGGCATTTACGCCACCATGGTGGTGCAAAACCCTTACACCGACGAGGCCTCTCAGCCCATCCGCTTTTGGGCCAACAAGTACAAAACCAAGTTCAACGAAGACCCCACGGTGTTCTCTGCCTACGGCTACACCATGATCGACATCATGATTCAGGCCGCGCAAAAGGCGGGACCGCAGCTCAATACCGAGAGCTTTGTCAAAGCCATGAACGGCCTCAGCGTGCCCAGCGACATTTTTGGCACGCCTAAGCTGACATTTACCGCCACCAAGCGCTTGGGCAGCGAGTTGTCACGCCTGTCGCAAATCCAGGACGGTAAATGGAAGCCGGTGGCAGATGGCAAATAAGGTCCCTCATGGAGGACTGGCCGGGGGCATAGACAGCGCTTTTACCCCAGTTTTCACGGCACATGACTAGATTGATGATTTCCCCCAACCCTAGGAGATAACGATGAACTTGAAATCCAGATTCGCTGCAGTCGCTTTGGCTGTGGGAGCGTTTGCCAGCCCCCTGGCCTTGGCCCAACAACAAGGTGTCTCCAAGGACGAGATCTTGATCGGGTCCATTCAAGACCTCTCTGGTCCTTTGGCAGGCTTTGGCAAACAGGCACGCTCCGGCATGCAGCTAGCGGTATCCGAGATCAATGAGCAAGGTGGCGTCAACGGCCGCAAGCTCAAGCTTTTGGTGGAAGACAACGGCTACGACCCCAAGAAAGCCGTGCTGGCCGCGCAAAAACTGGTCAACCAAGACAAGATTTTTATCATGGTCGGCCACATCGGAACCGCACAAAATCTGGCCGCCATGCCGGTGCAGTTTGAAAAGAACGTGATCAACCTCTTCCCTATTACCGCAGCGCGCGAAATGTACGAGCCGCTGGACCGTCTGAAGTATTCGTTTGCAGCCACCTACTATGACCAGTTGCGCGTCAGCCTGCCAGCACTTGTGAAGGAAAAAGGTGCCAAAAAGGTATGCACCCTGTACCAAGATGATGACTTTGGCTTGGAAGTGTTGCGCGGTGCAGAAGCCGGTCTCAAGACCATGAATATGGAGCTCACCGAAAAAACATCCTACAAGCGTGGCGCTACCGACTTTTCTTCGCAGGTTTCCAAACTCCAGTCCAGCGGCTGCGATCTCGTGGTGTTGGGCACCATTATTCGCGAAACCATCGGAGCCATCGGTACTGCGCGCAAACTGGGCTTTAACCCCGTGTTTATGGGCAGCAGCGCGGCATATACCGACCTGATTCACAAGATCGGCGGTAAGGCCATGGACGGTTTGTACGCCACCATGACGGTGCAAAATCCCTACACCGACGAGACTTCGCAGCCCATTCGCTTTTGGGCGAACAAGTACAAAACCATGTTCAACGAAGACCCCACGGTTTTCTCGGTGTACGGGTACATCATCGTCAACTCCTTTGCTACTGCTGCTGGCAAAGCAGGTAAAAATCTCACGACTGACACCTTCATCAAGGCCATGGACTCCATCACCTTCGAGCCGGACATGTTTGGCGCTGCCAAGGCCACGTATACCGCTACCAAGCGTTTGGGCAGCGACGCCTCGCGCCTTTCACAAATCCAAGATGGAAAGTGGAAAGTGGTGTCCGGCTACATCAGTGCCTCCGCCGTGAAGTAGTCGCACCTTTCGGCCCCCCAAACGGCCGGTGGCGTCCTGCACACCGTGTGTTTTTTAGGTAGCGTGGCTCTTGCACGCTGCCTTTCTTACGAGTTGTCGGGCTTACGCCAAGCGCCATGCCAGTGACCGCGCTACATTTGACCAATGGGCAAACCCACTCCATCCTTCATTGCAAGCGCCGAGCCGGGCCGGGGCGCACCGCAGGGCTTTAACGGCCTGAGCGCCAAACTCGACTATCTGTCTGAACCCGAAGTCGCGCAGGTGCGCCAGGCCTACCGCTTTGCCGACGAGGCCCATCTTGGCCAATTGCGCAAAAGCGGCCAGCCTTACATCACCCACCCGATTGCGGTTGCTATGCAATGCGCCGATTGGAAACTTGACGCCCAAGCCATCATGGCCGCGCTGATGCACGACGCCATGGAGGACTGCGGCGTCACCAAAGTAGAGTTGATTGCACAGTTTGGCTCTCCAGTCGCCGAACTGGTCGATGGCCTGACCAAACTTGACAAGCTGTCGTTCAACACGCGCGAAGAAAACCAGGCCGAATCCTTTCGCAAAATGCTACTTGCCATGGCGCGCGACGTGCGAGTGATTTTGATCAAGCTGGCCGACCGCACCCACAATATGCGCACTATGGGCGACATGCCCCGCGCCAAGTGGAGCCGCATTGCGCAAGAAACACTGGACATTTACAGCCCGATTGCCCACCGCCTGGGCCTGAACCAGACCTACCGCGAACTGCAGGAGCTGAGCTTCAGCCACCTGCACCCCTGGCGACACGGCGCGCTGG
>JARXAU010000207.1 GCA_029865675.1 Rhodoferax sp. | reverse complement strand
GTGCCAAGTTGTGCGCGATCTGCTTGGTGCGGCGGCGTTCGGTCTCGCCGATGGCCGCCTTCATGCTGTCGGTCATCTTGTCGGCATACAAGATGGCGCGGCCGTTCACGTTCCGCGCCGCGCGGCCGATGGTCTGGATCAGGCTGCGTTCGGCGCGCAGGAAACCTTCCTTGTCGGCGTCCAGGATGGCCACCAGCGACACCTCGGGCAAGTCCAGACCTTCACGCAGCAAGTTGATGCCCACCAGCACGTCAAACGCGCCCAGGCGCAGGTCGCGCAAGATTTCCACCCGCTCCACCGTGTCCACGTCGCTGTGCAGGTAGCGCACTTTCACGCCGTTGTCGCTCAAATAGTCGGTCAATTGCTCGGCCATGCGCTTGGTCAGGGTGGTGATCAGCACGCGCTCGTTCTTTTCGACACGGATGCGGATTTCCTGCAGCACATCGTCCACCTGCGTGGTGGCTGGGCGCACTTCCACCTCGGGGTCGACCAGGCCGGTGGGGCGCACCACTTGCTCCACCACCTGACCGGTGTGGTCTTTTTCCCATTGCGCCGGGGTGGCGGACACAAAAATCGCCTGGCGCATCTTGGTCTCGAACTCTTCAAACTTGAGCGGGCGGTTGTCCAGCGCGCTGGGCAGGCGAAAGCCGTATTCCACCAGCGTGGTCTTGCGCGAGCGGTCGCCGTTGTACATGCCGCCGAACTGGCCGATGAGCACGTGGCTCTCATCCAGAAACATCACCGCGTCCTTGGGCAGGTAGTCGGTCAGCGTGGCGGGTGGCGCGCCTGGGGCGCTGCCGGCCAAGTGGCGCGAGTAGTTCTCAATGCCTTTGCAGTGGCCCACCTCAGAAAGCATTTCCAAATCGAAACGCGTGCGCTGCTCCAGGCGCTGTGCCTCGACCAGCTTGCCCTGGCCCACGAACTCTTTGAGCCGGTCGGCCAGCTCGATCTTGATGGTTTCCACCGCCATCAACACCTGCTCGCGAGGGGTGACGTAGTGGCTGCTGGGATAAACGGTGAAGCGCGGGATTTTTTGCCGGATGCGCCCGGTGAGCGGGTCAAAAAGCTGCAAAGACTCGATCTCGTCGTCAAACAGTTCTACACGGATGGCCATCTCCGAGTGCTCTGCCGGAAAAATGTCGATCGTGTCGCCGCGCACGCGAAAGGTGCCGCGCGAAAAGTCCATGTCGTTGCGCTGGTACTGCATGCGCACCAGCTGGATGATCATGTCCCGCTGGCCGAGCTTGTCGCCCGTGCGCAGCGTCATGATCATCTTGTGGTACGCCTCGGGCTGGCCAATGCCGTAGATGGCCGAGACAGTCGCCACGATGACCACGTCGCGCCGCTCCAGCACGCTTTTGGTACACGACAGGCGCATTTGCTCAATGTGCTCGTTGATCGCCGAGTCTTTTTCAATAAACAGGTCGCGCTGGGGCACATAAGCCTCGGGCTGGTAGTAGTCGTAATAGCTGACGAAATATTCCACCGCGTTTTTGGGGAAAAACTCGCGAAATTCGCTGTAAAGCTGCGCGGCGAGCGTCTTGTTGGGCGCGAACACAATCGCCGGGCGCCCCAGGCGGGCAATCACATTGGCCATGGTAAAGGTCTTGCCCGAACCTGTCACGCCCAGCAGGGTCTGAAACACTTCTCCGTCTAGCACCCCTTCCACCAGCTTGTCGATTGCCTCGGGCTGGTCACCCGCCGGCGGGTAGGGCTGGTAAAGCTCGAAAGGCGAATCGGGGAAGGTGACAAAGGTGCCCGGGAGCGCCGGGGCAATAACTTCAACAAGATCGGACATAGAAACCTGCAAAAAGAGGGGCGGCAAGCTTAGCCCAGGTCGCGCGCGCTAGTGAAACTCGTCAGCATGAAGTGGTGAGTCATCGAGGTCAGAAGGTGCCGTCTTGTGAAAAGCGCGGCGGTAAAATCGGCAAGCGTGCGGCGCGACCACAGCCGCACCCGTCTTCTCCACTCTCCCTTCAGGACCCCCCCATGTCTCTCTTCTCCGCCGTGGAAATGGCACCCCGCGACCCGATTTTGGGTTTGAACGAACAATTCAACGCCGATAGCAAGCCCCACAAGGTCAATCTCGGTGTGGGCGTGTATTTCGATGAAAACGGCAAGCTACCCCTGCTCAAGTGCGTGCAAGCGGCTGAAAAAACGATGATGGCCACGCCCACCGCGCGCGGTTACTTGCCCATTGACGGTATCGCCGCGTATGACGCAGCCGTCAAAGGGTTAGTGTTCGGCACCGACTCGGAGCCCATCGCCTCGGGACGCGTGGCCACAGTGCAGGCCATTGGCGGTACCGGTGGGCTAAAGATCGGTGCTGACTTCCTCAAGCACCTGCGCCCGGACGCCAAAGTGCTGATCTCTGACCCGAGCTGGGAAAATCACCGTGCCCTGTTCACCAACGCCGGTTTTGTAGTCGACACCTACGCCTATTACGACGCTGCCAATCGCGGCGTCAATTTCGAGGGCATGCTGGCCAGCCTGAACGCCGCCGCCGCAGGCACCATCGTCGTGCTGCACGCCTGCTGCCACAACCCCACCGGCTACGACATCACCCCCGCGCAGTGGGACCAGGTAGTCGGTGCGGTGAAAGCAAAAAATCTGACTGCTTTTCTGGACATGGCCTACCAAGGCTTTGGCTACGGCATTGCCGAGGACGGCTCCGTGATCGCCAAGTTTGTGGCCGCAGGCCTGAGCTTTTTGGTCTCTACTTCTTTTTCCAAGAGCTTTAGCCTGTACGGCGAGCGCGTGGGCGCCCTGTCCGTGCTGTGCGAAAGCAAGGAAGAGGCAGGCCGCGTGCTCAGCCAGCTCAAAATCGCCATCCGCACCAATTATTCCAACCCGCCTATCCACGGCGGCGCGATTGTGGCCGCAGTTCTGGGCAACCCGGAGCTGCGCGCGCTGTGGGAGCAGGAACTCGGCGAGATGCGCATGCGCATCAAGGCCATGCGCCAGAGCCTGGTCAGCGGCCTGCAAGCTGCTGGGGTGACCCAGGACATGGGCTTCATCACCACGCAGATCGGCATGTTCAGCTACTCCGGCCTGACCAAAGACCAAATGGTGCGCTTGCGCAATGAGTTTGGTGTGTATGGCACCGACAGCGGTCGCATGTGCGTAGCGGCGCTCAACACCAAGAACATTGGCTACGTCTGCGAATCGATTTCCAAGGTGATCTAGCCGCCCAGCGCCTACAGGCTGGCATAGGCGGCACCAAAGCTGATATATTGCACTGCAACATTTTTACGAGGATATCGCATGCTCTACCAGCTTTACGAGACCCAGCGCGCCCTCATGGAGCCCTTCTCCGACTTGGCCCGTTTTGCCGCTAAATCACTGTCCAACCCCTTGTCACCGGCAGCGCAAAGCCCGTTTTCACAGCGTCTGTCCGCAGGCTACGATCTCATGCACCGCTTGGGCAAGGACTATGAAAAGCCAGAGTTTGGGATTCGCACGATTGAAGTGGCCGGCGTAGAGGTCGCCGTGCATGAGCGAATTGAGGCCGCTAAGCCATTTTGCGATCTGATCCGTTTCAAGCGTCTGACAGATGACACCGCAACACTAGAAAAGATCAAGGCGCAGCCCGTGGTGTTGATCGTGGCGCCTCTGTCGGGCCACTATGCCACGCTGCTGCGGGACACCGTCAAAACCATGCTCCAGGACCACAAGGTCTACATCACGGACTGGAAAAACGCCCGTCTGGTGCCGCTGAGCGAAGGTGAATTCCATTTGGACGACTATGTGAACTACGTGCAGGAATTCATCCGCCATGTGCAGGGCAAATACGGCAACTGCCACGTGATGAGCGTGTGTCAGCCCACCGTGCCGGTGCTGGCTGCGGTGTCGCTGATGGCAGGACGCGGCGAAAAAACGCCTTTGACCATGACCATGATGGGCGGCCCCATCGACGCCCGCAAGTCGCCCACCGCAGTCAACAACCTGGCCATGAACAAAAGCTATGCCTGGTTTGAAAACAACGTGATTTACCGCGTGCCCAGCAGCTTCCCCGGCGCAGGTCGGCGGGTTTACCCCGGCTTTTTGCAGCACACCGGCTTTGTGGCCATGAACCCGGACCACCACGCCAAAAGCCACTACGACTACTTCAAAGACTTGATTAAGGGCGACGACGTCAGCACCGAAGCGCACCGCAAGTTTTACGATGAATACAACGCCGTGCTGGACATGGACGCGGACTACTATTTAGACACAATCAAGGTGGTGTTCCAAGACTTCAGCCTGGTCAACGGTACCTGGGACGTGAAATCACCCAGCGGTGAGGTGGAACGCGTGCGCCCATCGGCTATTACCACCACCGCGTTGATGTCGGTGGAAGGGGAACTGGACGATATTTCTGGTTCGGGCCAGACCCGCTCCGTGCATGACATTTGCACCGGTGTGGTGAGCAGCGAGCAACGCCACTTTGAAGCCAAGGGTGCGGGCCACTACGGAATTTTCTCGGGCCGCCGCTGGCGCGAGCATGTGTACCCCGAAGTCAGGGCGTTCATCAAGAGCCACCAGCTGGCCAAATCAGAGGCAGCACTCGCCGCAGCGCCCGAAGTCGCTTCCAAGCCCCGCACCACCGACTTGGCAGTTGCACCACCAGTGGCAAAACCGGCGCGCAAATCGGCTACGAAAAAGCCCCCCCAGGCAAAGTAAACAAGGTGCACAACGGCGAAGGCACTTTGGCCAGCCGCCTGCTAGACGCGCTGCCGCAAACCCAGTGCACGCGCTGCGGCTACCCGGATTGCGCTGCCTATGCACAGGCCATGGCGCAGGGTGAGGCCGATATCAACCAATGCCCTCCAGGCGGTGCCGAAGGCGTGGGGCGGATCGCCGCCATCCTCGAGGTGCCAGTTAAGCCACTCAATCCCGACTTTGGGCTAGAGGGGCCACGCAACGTCGCCTTCATTGATGAAGCCTGGTGCATAGGCTGCACCCTGTGCATTGACGCCTGCCCCACCGACGCTATTTTTGGCACCAATAAGCGCATGCATACGGTGATTGAGGCCTATTGCACTGGCTGCGAACTGTGCCTACCCGTTTGCCCGGTGGACTGCATCCAGCTAGAAGCGGTAAGCGCTTCCTCAATGGCCGCCGACCCCAGCCCGCCCACTGGTTGGAACGTGTGGTCTCCGGCCCTGGCGGACACCGCGCGGCGGCGCTATGCAGCGGCTACCGTGCGACGCCTTGGTACCAAGGTGGCGCATAGCGCGGCCAAGGCTGCGCAGGCCCAGGAAAAAATTGCCGATCTGGCAGCGCACTCCCTCATTTCTGACCCTGTGGTCTTGGACCACAAAAAGGCGGTGATTTTGGCGGCTATAGAGCGGGCACGGCAGCGCAAGGCCAACTGAGGTCGCTGCGCGCTGGGCGCTGGGCGTGAAATTTAGAGCCGCACAGAGAAAACTTGTATCAGCGTTTCGGCTCTTCCTCCCACACTGTTCCTCAATCCCCTTCCCCCCCGGCGAGGGTGGACGGGCGCACCCTCTGAGGGCAAAAAAGGGAAATTTAAGGCGCCCGGACCACGTCCAAAAACGGGTTAACGATGCGCAGACCGCCGCGCAGTAGCTGGTAGTGCTGCAAATCTTCGGTGTACACCACCGCAGCACCGGCTTGCAGGGCAGCGGCCAGCATCAGGCTGTCGTAAAAGCTGTAGTGCGATTCTTCTTGCAAGGCCAGGGCTTGCGCGAGCAGCTCGGGGCTGGAGGCTACGCGGTTGAGGGGCTGCATGGCGGCGTCAATAAATTGCTGGCATTCGGCTGCGCTAAAGCGCTTTGCGAACTTGCGCGTGGCCACATTGGCAAATTCCTGAACCACTTGGTAGCTGACGCAGCCCCGGCGGGTGTTGAGGGCGAGTTCAATCAGCTCCAGCGCGCGTTGTTTTTTGCGTGCCTCGGTGGCGAGCAAGGCGTAGACAAAGATATTGGTGTCAAGAAAGAACGGAGCCCCATCGGGCAGCTCGTAGACGGACACGTTAGCGCTCGTTCATTTCGTCGCGGCTAAACGTGCGCCCGGCGTCGGTGGCGCCGAGTTGCGCCATGACGCCCCGAAAGCGCTCTACCGCAGCACGGTCTTGCCCGGCCACGTAAGCGGCCAGCCAGTCACGAAACGCGACGTTGAGCGTGGTGTGGTTTTCGGCGGCTATGGCGCGGGCGCGGTCAATCAGCGCGTCTTCGGCGGTGAGAGTGATGTTGCGTAGCATGGCGAGGGGTTTCGTGTGCACTATTGGATTTTTAGTGTACGCGAAAATTAGCTTTACAGGGTGCCGCCTTTGGCGGCTACCGGCGCCAGCAAGGCCAGCCGGCTGTTGCGCCGCTCGGCGCTGGGGGTGTGGCCAAACAGGTCGCGGTAGCACTTGGAGAAGTGCGGTGGCGACTGAAAGCCGCAGGCCACGGCAATTTCCATCACCGACATGGCGGTTTGCAGCAGCAGGCTGCGGGCGCGGCGCAGGCGCATGTCCAGGTAGTACTTGGTGGGCACCTCGCCCACGTAGCGCTTGAACAAGCGCTCGATCTGGCGGCGCGACACGCCCACCAGGGAGGCGATCTCATCGAGCGACAGGGGTTCCTCCAAATTCGCTTCCATCAAGGCGGCGGCCTCGATCAGGTTTTCGTGGAACAGGCCCACGCGCGCCATCAAGGGCACGTGCTGGCGGTCTTGGTCGTTGCGGATGCGGTCCAAGATGAACTGTTCCGAGATCATAGGCGCCACGTCGCGCCCCAGGTGGCCCTGGATGATGTTGAGCATCAGGTCCAGCGGCGCCACGCCGCCCGAGCAGGTATAGCGGTCGCGGTCTATGGCGAACAACTGGCGCGAAAAAATCACCTTGGGGAACTGCTCTTCCAGTGCCGACATGTTTTCCCAGTGCACCACTGCCTTGTATTTGTCCAACAACCCCGCCTTGGCCAGCACATAGCCGCCGGTGCATAAAGCGCCCAGAGCCATCTGGCGTTGGCCCAGGCGGCGCAGCGCGGCTACCACGTCGGGGGTGCAGGCGTCTTCAATGTCCACGCCGCCGCAGACAAACACGATTTGCGCCGCCCCGGCATCGGCCAGCGCCACAGTCGGTGCCATCGAAAGGCCGTTACTAGCCGCCACCGGCGCACCGTCCATGCTGGCCAGCACCCACTGGTACACCTCTTTTTTAGCCACGCGGTTGGCCATGCGCAAGGCCTCCACGGCACTCGACAGCGCAATCAGCGAATAGTTGGGCAGGGTAAGGAAAACAAAGCGCTGCCCTGGCAAAACCTGCGTAGCCGCCTTGAATGTCGCGCTCATTCTTTGATAGACCCTGTACCGCGCTCGGCCAATCCCAGTTTGGCGCGCCAGCTCAGTCGGGGTTGCCCGCTGCCAAAAGTCTCGGTTATGCGGTCAAGCATGATGGCCAACAGCACCACGGCTAAACCCGACTCAAAACCCAGCCCGATATCGAGCCGCTGAATGCTTGACAGCACGTCATTGCCCAAGCCCCCTGCCCCCACCATGGAGGCGATGATGACCATGGACAAGGCCATCATGATGGTCTGGTTGATACCGGCCATGATGGACGGCAGTGCCCCCGGAATTTGCACCTTGAACAGCACCTGCAAGGGCGTGCAGCCAAAAGTGATGCCCGCCTCCACCTGCTCTTTGTTCACTTGGCGAATGCCCAGGCTGGTCAGCCGCACCACCGGCGGCATGGCAAAAATAACGGTGGCCAGCACGCCGGGCACGCGGCCCAGGCCAAACAGCATGGCTGCAGGAATCAGGTACACAAAAGCTGGCATGGTTTGCATAAAGTCCAGCGTGGGGCGCACCACGGCTGACACCCGGCGACTGGCCGCCACCCAAATACCAAGCGGAAGCCCGACAAGCAGGCTGATAAAAGTGGCAGAAGAAATCAAGGCGATCGTCACCATGGCCTGCGGCCAAAACCCGGTCTCAAAAATGACCCAGCAGCAGACTATGCAAAACAGCGCAAAGCGCCAGCCCAAGCGCCACAACGCAGTCAGCACAAAGGCCGCCGCCACCACAGGCACGGGCAGGGCCTGCAAACCCAGCTCAATCGCCTCGGTGAAGTCACCCACGACCGACCCCAAGCGCTCCATGGTGCCGCCATCGTTGTCGATGACAAACTTCACACCCCGGTCCACCCACTCGCCCAAAGGCAACAATTCACTCATCGCACAACTCCTCGGTGTCGAGTTCCACCATCTTTTTGAGCAGCATCGTTTGCGTCACCGCGCCGATGTAGCGCTGCTGCGCGTCCACCACCGGCAGCGGCACGGGCTGCTGCACGATGCGCCCAACCAAGTCGTGCAGGCTCAGCGTCGCAGGCACCGCATGCACGCCGTCCAAGTAGAGAGCGTCCAGGCTGGTGGCACCGGTTTCCAGGCCGCGCAACAAGGTGTCCAGGGACACGGCGCCGTGCAAGCGGGCATCTTGGCCCACCACAAACGCATAGTTGCGCCGGGCTTGGCGCAAATGCGCCACGGCTTGCACCATGTCGGCACGCGCATCGGCGCCGGGGCTGATGACCAGGGTTTCATCGGTGCTCGCCACGTCTTTGGCCAGCAGGTATTTTTTGACGTCCACGCCCTTGAAGAAGGCGCGCACATAGGCGTCGCTGGGGTTGCGCAGTATTTCGTCTGGCGTGCCAATTTGCACAATGCGTCCGCCCTCCATGATGGCGATGCGGTCGCCAATGCGAAAGGCCTCGTCCAGGTCGTGCGACACAAACACGATGGTGCGCTGCTGCTCGCGCTGCAGTTGCAACAAAAGGCCCTGCATTTCGGTGCGTTTAAGGGGGTCGAGCGCCGAAAACGCCTCGTCCATCAGCATCAGCGAGGGGTCGACTGCCAAGGCGCGCGCCAGGCCCACGCGCTGCTGCATGCCGCCTGAGAGCGCGGCGGGCATCTGCTGGGCAAAGCTGCGCAAGCCCACCTGGTCTAGCACCTCCATGGCGCGGCGCTCGCGGGTTTTGCGGTCCACGCCAGCTACTTCCAAGCCAAAGGCGGTGTTTTGCAGCACCGACAGGTGGGGCAAGAGCGCAAACGACTGGAACACCATGGCCAGGTCTTTGCGGCGCAAGGCAATCAAGGCCTTTTTGCTCATGGCCGCGATGTCTTGGCCGCCGAGCAAGATTTGCCCATGGCTGGGTTCGACCAAGCGGTTGAGCAGGCGAATCAGGGTGGATTTGCCGGAGCCCGACAGGCCCATGAGCACAAAAATCTCGCCCTCGTTGACGGTGAAGTTGGCGTCGGTGACGCCGACCACCATGCCGGTTTGGGCCAAGATGTGGTCTTTGCTCTGGCCAGCGCGCAGCATGTCTAGCGCGCGCGCGGGGTGAGAACCATAGACCTTGTAGAGGTTTTTGACGATGACTTTTTCTGGCACGGCGGGGGCTCTATCTGGGTAGAAGGCTGCGAAAGGGGTAAAGAATGGCAACGGCTTTGAGCCTACCACCAGAACCCCCGCATCCCGCCACCCGCCCTGCCCCTCAGGGCGACGCAAACGCCTTATTTTTGTTGCTGAAACCGCAAGCTCTTCAATAGCGCGGCCAGCGCGTTCCAAGGGGTGCGGCAACCGGCGCTGACGCAATCCATGCCACAGGCGTGCCACAGCCATGCCAATGACCAGCGGCGCTTGCGGTCAAAGCCGACCCGCTTTGGCACGGCGCCGCTGCTAGGCACGGCAAGCTTCACCCGCGCAAAACTGCTGCTGGCCTCGTACACGCCCCAACACAAATCGCGCTTGCAATCGCAAACCACGCCCTGAGACACTGACGCTCCCACCGCCGGGGTGGCCATATCATGTGCGCCAGCGCAACGTGCTGCGCCAGAGGCGGGCTTACCATGGACCCACGTTTACCGGGAGTTTTACGATTGATGCAACGCACTGCTTGCTTACTTCTCCATATGCTTTTGTTCTGTGTTTGGTCCGGGGTCCAGGCCCAAAGTGTGGATGTGGACGCGATGCAGCGCCTGTACGAAAGCATGCGGCCCCGCCTGGCCCAAAGCGCCTTCCATAGGCCCTTGGTGCTGGATTCGAGCGAGGAACAAGGCCGCGCCAGCGGCGACATTTACGCGGTGTTAGACGTGTCTTTGGCGAGTCTGGAACTGGTCAACCGCGACCCCGTGCGCTGGTGCGAAATCTTGCTGCTGATAAGCAACACCAAAAACTGCGCGGTCGGCACCGCCGAAGGCGCCACCGCTTTGCTGGTGCGCATGGGCACCAAGGGTCCGCAAGCTTTGGACAGCACCACGCCCATGGATTTCCGGTTCGCAAGCTCTGCCGCAAAGGCGCAAGTGCTGGAAACCCTGCTGAACTCCAGCGATGGCCCCATGGGCACCAAAGACGGCGCATTGTGCTTGCGCGCCATTGCGTTGGGGCCTCAAAAATCCTTTGTTCATCTGCACTACGGCTACCGCAGCAGCCTGGCTGGCCGTATGGCCACCCAGGTTTACCTGCAAACCTT
>JARXAU010000132.1 GCA_029865675.1 Rhodoferax sp. | reverse complement strand
CACGGTCATTACGCCTGTTTGACCAGTGGTTTGATTTGATCGTCCCTCCTGTCGACGCTCCCAAGGATTACCCACTATATTTTCATTCGCTGTTTTATACATATAGTCTAAAACTTCAACATCTTTAGTGTCGCGCTGTGCATCAAATTCAAAAGAATGAAAAACTACTTGCTGCCCCCATTTGTTTGTGTATTGCGGCGTACCTGAGCCTTGGGCGCAAGCGGTTATAGAAATAACCAAGATTAAAACAGTGATTCGTGCGATAAATTTTTTCATGCTACTGCCGTCCAAGAGCTATCTTTTTTAACACCCCAAAAAAGTGTGGCGTACCTGTGCATGCCTATTTTCGACTTGCCGGGAATTACTTCAGGAGCCTGTTTAGCATAGAACGCCGTAGCGCCGGTCATCGCCTAGTAAGCTGCAAATTGCTTATTTCTTCTCATCCTCTTTAGGCTGCAAGTCCGGGTAACCATTGGCGCGTAAAAACTCCAGTGCCGTGGGGCGCCACACGCTGGGGTCTTGGGTAAACAGGCCGTGGCCGTCTTTGCCATTGGGCGGAAACAGCACGAACTGACCCACGCCGCCTTTGGCCTTAAAAGCGTCAAACCATTCGCGTGGGTATTTGGGGCCCATCCATTGGTCGTTTTCGGTGTAGACCCACAGGGTCGGTATGCGGGCGGTTTCGCCATAGGTGGCAAACATGGCTTTAAGCCGGTGCGGGGCGCAAGGCTCTTGCGCTTGGGTCACGGGGTTGCCACCGCCGCCGCCGGCAAAGTTGATGGTCGCCAGCACGCCGGGCGGGTTTTTGGCGGCTACCGTAATGGCGGTGGTGCCGCCAAACGATTGGCCCAGCACCAGGGTGCGGTCTGGCAGCACGTCAGTGCGCTCGCGCACGTGGGCCAGTATTTGAAGGGTTTGCACTGCAGCTACCTCGTAGCCAGGCGGGTAGTTTTTGGTTCTGCAGCCGCCGGTGTCTTCTACGTCTTCGCCGCCCGTTACACCATAGCCTAGGCGGGTGGGCACCACCACAAAGAAGCCCATGGCAGCAAACCAGCGGGCGTTGGTGATGGAGGTGGAGCGGCCGAAAGCTGCCCGTTCCTCTGGCTTCACCGACCTGCCATGGTTGATGACCGCTATGGGTCGCGGTGGGGGTGTGGTGTCCTCATAAAACACGGTGACCACCGCATCTTTCTCTACTGCTTGGCCATAGACGTTGGTCACTTTTACGGGTACGTTGATGATGGCTTGCACCAGTTTGGCGTGGGCGGTGGTCGCCGTAAAGACCGCCAGGCCGATGAATGTGGCCAGGGTGGCAAGGGATGCGACGCGATAGCGTTGGGGTTTCATAAAACTACCTTTGGCTTAGGGTTGCAGGGCAAGCGGGCGGTCTTTGACCACAGCTTGGCGGATATAGAAAACCCGCAGAAGAGGGATGATGACGCCAGGGCAGCCAATGCCGAAACAGGGGCGCAACTCAAATTGCAGTCTTCCAGAAAAACTCCACTGGGTTGCGTCAAACGCATCGATTTGGCTGTCCTTTTGGAAAGTATAGGCAAGTAGGTGGCGGGCAACCCCAACATGCAAACCGAGTGGCTGGGCATAAAGAAATAGCAAAAAAGTAGTTTTCAATATAAGCACCGGCATCTACAGTCGGCGCACCTTGGATGGGCAAGGCCGCGCGCAAGCGCCGCGCAAGCCCTCTGGCCCCTGATTTACCCCGCCCCGCATGTACCAATACACCGACTTTGACCGCCAGTTTGTTCACGCCCGCGCCGCGCAGTACCGCGACCAGCTCGCCCGCAACCAGGCAGGCACGCTGGGGGACGACGAGTTTCGGCCCCTGCGCCTGCAAAACGGCTGGTATGTGCAGCGCTACGCACCCATGCTGCGGGTGGCCGTGCCCTATGGCGAACTCAATAGCGCGCAACTGCGTGTGCTGGCGCAGATCGCCCAAGACTTTGACACCCCCAGCCCCGAGCTGCTGGCCCACGCCCAAAGCACGCAAGACCAAATTGGCGACGGCCCCGCGCCCAAGCTGACCACGAACTACGGCCACTTCACCACCCGGCACAACGTGCAGTTCAACTGGATTCCGCTGGACAAAAGCGCCGACGTGATGGACTTGCTGGCCAGCGTGAACCTGCACGGCATACAGACCAGCGGCAACTGTATTCGCAACATCACCAGTGACGAGCGCGCGGGCATTGCCACCGACGAGGCGGTGGACCCGCGGCCCTACGCTGAAGTGCTGCGCCAATGGAGCACGCTGCACCCCGAGTTTGCCTACCTGCCGCGCAAGTTCAAGATTGCCATCACCGGCTCGGTGGAAGACCGCGCGGCAATAGCCTGGCACGACGTGGGCTTGCGCGTACTGCGCAATGCGGCGGGCGAGGTGGGCTTTCAGGTGCTGGTGGGCGGCGGCATGGGGCGCACGCCGGTGATTGCGTCAGAGGCGCGGTCTTTCTTGCCATGGAACCAGATCATCAATTACCTTGAAGCCGTGGTGCGCGTCTACAACCGCTGGGGCCGGCGGGACAACATCTACAAAGCGCGCATCAAGATCTTGGTCAAGGCTGAGGGCCAGCGCTATTTTGACGAAGTGGAAGCCGAATACCAACGCATCTTGGCCGACGGCGCCAAGCACAGCATTCCGCAAGCCGAGCTGGACCGCGTGAGCGCCTGCTTTGTGGCGCCCAGCGTGGACGCAGTGTCCGCAGCCGCCCAAAGCGCCGCCGAACATGCACTGAGCAGCCTGGCGCAAGCCACGCCCGAGTTTGGCCGCTGGCTGGCGCAAAACGTGGTCGGCCACAAAAACCCCGGCTTGCGCGCCGTCACCCTGTCTTTCAAACGCCTGGGCCAGGCGCCCGGCGACGCCACCGCTAACCAGTTGCGCACCAGTGCGGACTTGGCCGAGCGCTTCTCAGCAGGCGAAGCGCGCGTCAACCACGACCAAAACCTGGTCTTGCCCTGGGTGCGGGTGGACCAGCTGATTGAACTGTGGCACGCCGCCAAAGCCGCAGGCCTGGCGCGCGCCAATATCCACTTGCTCAGCGACATGATTGCCTGCCCCGGCGGAGACTACTGCTCGCTGGCCAATGCCCGCTCGCTGCCCTTGGCGGCAGCCATTACCGAGCGCTACCAAGACCTCGACGAACTATTTGACCTGGGCGAGATTGATCTGCACATCAGCGGCTGCATCAACTCCTGCGGCCACCACCACAGCGGCCACATCGGCATCTTGGGCGTGGACAAGGACGGCCAAGAGTGGTACCAGGTGACACTGGGCGGCTCAGATGGCTCGGAGCTGAGCGGCCCGGCCCGCGCGGGCAAGGTGGTAGGCCCCTCGTTTGCCGCCGCCGAGGTGGTGGACGTGATTGAGGCCGTGCTGGACGTTTACAAAGACCGGCGCGATGGCGGTGAAAACTTCATCGACACCTTGCAGCGCGTAGGCTTTGACGCCTTCAAAACCGCCGCCAACAGCGCGCGCTTTGCGACGGCACGCGAAGCAGCCTGAGCGCTCAAACCCCACTTATTGGAGCCGCACCACCCCATGGCACTGACCCTGATTTCCGCCGCTGACCTGCCCGACGCAGACGCGCACGACAGCAGCACCCTCGCACTGGCCAATGACGCAGACGCTCAAACCGTGGCGCTGGACGGTATTGCGCACATTGCGCTGAACTTTCCCAAGTTCACCGATGGCCGCGCCTTCAGCCAGGCCTATGTGCTGCGCCGCCGGGGTTTTACCGGTGACATCCAGGCGCGGGGCGACGTGCTGATTGACCAGCTGCTGCAAATGCAGCGCAGCGGATTTAGCAGCGCCGTGCTGCGCGCTGACCAAGACGCTGCGCATGGACAGAAGCTGCTGGGCCACTACAGCCAGTTTTACCAAGGCGACGCCGTAGGCGCGCCACGGTTTCTGCAAGCTGCCTGAGCACCCGAAACACTGCGCTCAAAACAGTGCGCTGAGAACACAGCGCATTTTTGAAGTGTGGATGACCGCAACATACCAACCGCCAGCGATGCTTCAACAAGCAAAAGCCCCTGCGTAGACCGAACCATGCTAAATCTAGACCGCGCCTGCGCGCCCAACAGCGCCATAGACCGCAACGCCGACGCCAGCCCCGAATTTGGGCACAAGCTGGCGCAAACCCTCGCCGCGCTGGTGCAGGCTGCCCGCGATTTCAGCCCGGCCACCCAGGCCTCCAGCCTGGGCGCAGAAGACGTGGTCATCACCCACCTAATCAACGCGCTCAAGCTCGACATTCCCCTCTTCGTGCTGGAAACCGGCGCTTTGCACAGCGAGACGCTGGCGCTCTTGGAGCGCACCCAGGCGCATTCGCGCGCGCCAGTGCGGGTGTTTCGGCCCGACCAGAGGGCGGTCATTGCCTTTGTGCGCAACGAAGGGCAAGACGCCATTTTTAAAAGCCAAGCGCTGCGCAAAGCCTGCTGCGACATCCGCAAGATGGAGCCGCTAGGGCGCGCATTGCAAGGCCAGCGCGCCTGGATTACTGGCCTGCGCCGCGAACAATCCAACGCCCGCGCCGAAGTTCCGCTGCTGGACGCCAGCAACCCCGCGCTTGCCAAGTTCAACCCCCTGGCCGACTGGACCTGGGGCGACGTGTGGCACTACATCGCCGAGAACCAAGTGGATTACAACCCGCTGCACGACCAGTTTTTCCCCAGCGTGGGCTGCGCGCCCTGCACGCGGGCTGTGTCCCTGGGCGAAGACTTTCGCGCCGGGCGCTGGTGGTGGGAAACCGAATCCGCCAAAGAATGCGGCCTGCATGTCAAAGCTTGAACCGCCCCCCTCATTCAACACAAAGGCATCCGCCATGAACGCACCAACCCACCCCGACCTGCTGTCCCGCGTCAGCAACCAGCACCTTAACGCCCTGGAGGAAGAAACCGTCTTCATCCTGCGCGAGGTGGCCGCGGCTTTTGAGCGCCCCACGTTGTTGTTCTCCGGCGGCAAAGACTCGCTGGTGATGCTGCGCTGCGCCGAAAAAGCCTTCGGCGCCGGGCGTCTGCCCTTTCCGCTTTTGATGATCGACACCGGCCACAACTTCACCGAGGTGACCGACTTTCGCGACCAGCGCGCTAAGGAACTCGGCGCTGAACTGACCGTGCGCAGCGTGGAAGATTCCATGGCGCGTGGCACGGTGCGTCTGGCCCACCCCGGCGAGAGCCGCAATGTGCACCAGTCGGTCACGCTCTTGGAGGCGATTGACGAGTTCCGCTTTGACGCGCTGATTGGTGGTGCCCGGCGCGACGAGGAAAAGGCTCGAGCCAAGGAGCGCATCTTCAGCCACCGCGACAGCTTTGGCCAATGGCAACCCAAGGCCCAGCGCCCCGAGCTGTGGACGCTGTTCAACACCCGCTTGCAGCCAGGCGAACATTTCCGGGTGTTCCCCATCTCCAACTGGACCGAGCTGGACGTGTGGCAGTACATAGACCGCGAGCAGATTGCCCTGCCCTCGCTGTATTACACCCACCAGCGCGCGGTGGTGGAGCGCAAAGGCCTGCTGGTGCCGGTAACCCCGCTGACCCCAGCGCTGGACCATGAGCAGGTGCAACTGCGCGACGTGCGCTTTCGGACCGTGGGCGACATCACCTGCACCTGCCCGGTGGCCAGCCTGGCCGCCAGTGCGGCCGAGGTGGTGATTGAGACGCTGGGTGCCGACGTGAGCGAACGCGGCGCCACCCGCATGGACGACAAAACGTCCGAAGCCTCCATGGAAAAACGCAAGAAAGACGGGTACTTTTAATGACCACAACACAATTGAATACCTCCGCCCGCGCCCTTCCATCTCAGGATTTGGACCACCACGCCGCCCTGAAATTCATCACCTGCGGCTCGGTGGACGATGGCAAAAGCACGTTCATTGGCCGCTTGCTCGTGGACAGCCGCTCAGTACTGCAAGACCAGCTGGAAAACGTGTCCAAAAGCGGCGCCGCCGACCTGGCGCTGTTCACCGACGGCCTGTCTGCCGAGCGCGAACAGGGCATCACCATTGACGTGGCCTACCGCTATTTCGCCACCCCGGCGCGCAAATTCATCATTGGCGACACGCCCGGCCACGAGCAGTACACCCGCAATATGGTCACCGCCGCCAGCAGCGCCGACGCTGCGGTGGTGCTGGTGGACGCCACCAAACTGAAATGGAAGAACCGAGGGAATGACTTGGGCGCACTCACCCTTCTGCCCCAAACCCGACGCCACGCGCTCTTGCTCAAGCTGCTGCGCGTGCCCAACATTGTGTTTGCGGTCAACAAGCTAGACGCCTTGGAAGACCCGGCCCACCCCCAGCAGGCCACCGAGGCCTTCACCTGCATCCGCGAGGCCTTGGAAGCTTTTGCCGCCGCAGCGGGCATTGAAGTGGCGGCCACCGTGCCGATCTCTGCCCTGCAAGGCCACAACGTGGTGATCACCACGCCGGGCTGGTGCGGCTACCAGGGTTCAAGCCTGCTGCAACTGCTAGAAAGCCTGCCGGTGACACCCGCCGAAGCCGCCCTGCCTCTGGCATTCCCGGTGCAGTGGGTCGAAAAATTCTCCAGCTCCAGCGACACCAGCCAGGGCAGGCGCGTGTTCTGGGGCCGCGTAGCCACTGGAGCCGCTCAGGTGGGTCAAACCATCACGGTGTTCCCTAGTGGCAAAACCGCCGCCATCGCCCAAGTGCTCAACCACGTGCGCCAGCCCCAGGGCGTGGCGGCCAGCCACAGCGCGGGCGTCGTGCTGGACCGCGAGCTGGATGTGTCGCGTGGCGACTGGCTGTTGGCCGACGACGCCGCATTGACACAGAGCCCAACCGTCAGCGGCACCGTGGCCTGGATGGACGACGCGCCCCTGGTTGTGGGCCGCGCCTACTGGGTGCTGCACGGCCACCGCTGGATCAAGGCCAAAGTGCAATGCATCACGCACCGGCTCGACGTCAACACCCTTGAAACAAGCCCGGCCACCGAGCTCGAACCCAACGCGATTGGCCACATCACTCTGAGCCTGCAGCAGCCCATTGCCGCGCTGGACTTTGGCCAGTCCCGCGTACTGGGGTCGCTGATACTCGTGGACACCGCAAGCAATGCCACCGCCGGGGCTTTGTTGATCGAATAAACTCGGGCGCCGCGCGCCAGCACCACAGTTTCCCTCTACCGCTCCCCAACCTCCCATGACCCATACCGTTACCGAAGCCTGTATCAAGTGCAAATACACCGACTGCGTGGACGTGTGTCCCGTGGACTGCTTCCGCGAAGGCCCCAACTTTCTAACGATTGACCCCGACGAGTGCATCGACTGCGCAGTCTGCATCCCCGAATGCCCGGTCAATGCCATTTACGCCGAAGAAGACGTGCCGCACGACCAGCAGCACATGACCAAGCTCAACGCCGAACTGGCCAAACTCCCCACCTGGAAAAGCATCACCAAGCGCAAGGCACCGCTGCCCGAGGCCGATGCGTGGAAGGACAAGTCGGATAAGCTGGCGGAGCTGATCCGTTAAAGGGCCACCCGCCATGGACCGGGCCCCAGCCCCGATAGAAACCGATGCGCTGGTCATCGGCGCCGGGCCGGTCGGCTTGTTCCAAGTGTTTGAACTGGGCCTGCTTGGGGTGCACGCCCATGTGGTGGACGCCCTGCCCTTTGCCGGGGGCCAGTGCATCGCGCTGTACGCTGACAAGCCTATCTACGACATTCCGGCGGTCAAGAAGTGCACCGGCCGCGAGCTAGTAGACCGTTTGCTCGACCAAGCGTCGCCCTTCAAACCTACTTTCCATTTCAGCCAAACGGTTGAAGCGCTAGAACGCCTGGGCGATGGCCGCTACGCCTTACAAACCTCGGCGGGCACGCACTTTGTGGCAAAAACCGTGTTTATCGCGGCTGGCGTGGGTGCTTTCAAGGCGCGCCAGCTCCACGTCGAGGGACTGGCCGTGTTTGAGGGGACACAGCTCCGCTACCACTTACCCGATGTTCACACCCTGAACCAACAAGACGTAGTGGTGGTGGGCGGCGAAGAGAGCGCGCTGGAGGCCGCCATCGCACTGTGCGCGGCTGCCACCCAAAGCGTAACGCTCGTTCACCGGCGCGACGTTTTCCATGGCGATCCGGCCACGCTGGCCCAAGTTAAGGCCTTGCGCGCATCAGGCCGCTTGCGCTTTGTAGAGGGCCAAGTCACTGGGGTGCGCAGCCTGCAGCGCTTGCATGGACTGGTGGTCACCGACAACGAAGCGCAAACCCGCACCGTGGCGCTGGACACATTGCTGGTGTTTTTGGGCCTGTCGCCCAAGCTCGGGCCAGTGGCCGAATGGGGCCTGGACATGGAGCGCAAACAACTGGCCGTGGACACCCAAAGCTTCGCCACCACTGCACCCGGCATTTTTGCGGTGGGTGACATCAACACCTACCCGGGTAAGAAAAAGCTGATCCTTTGCGGCTTTCACGAGGCCACGCTGGCGGCCTTCGCCGCTAAAGAAGTGATTACTCCGCAGGAACGGGTTCAACTGCAATACACCACGACCAGCACCCAGCTGCACCGCGCCTTGGGCGTGGCGCATTGACACGAGTGGTGCCGCCTGTGGCGATCGATCTTTTGAGTACAGCTCCAGAGATCGCCTCAGAGTTAGATAAAAGCAAGACTGCTTTTTGAACTTTGTTACAATCGAGGGCTTCAAAGGTCGCTGCGAAATAAGCATTAAAAACGAGTTTTGCCTTAGCAGACGAGACTTTGACACCGTATGTATTCCTCGATAGCTCAGTCGGTAGAGCGCCGGACTGTTAATCCGTAGGTCCCTGGTTCGAGCCCAGGTCGAGGAGCCAAAATAGTGAATGAAATCAAGGGGTTACGTGAAAACGTAGCCCCTTTTTCTTTGGCTAACCACTCAACATCAGACTTTGGTGGTTTATCAGGGTCACGAGCATGCGGCGTTAGCGCAGATCAGCGTGCGTGTCTGAAGGCCCTTGTCACCGACGCACTGGTGCGACTTTGGCGCCGCGAGGCACTCGATCCCCGCGCTGCACTCGCATCACGCTCGTTGATGGTTTAACTGCGCTACAAATGCCAGTGCGCACAATTGGAGCCGTTAAGGGCTATGCAAGATCAAAGCGGTCCGCGTGCATTACCCTGGTCCACGCAGCAACGAAGTCCCGCACAAACTTTTCTTTGTTGTCGTCCTGTGCGTAGACTTCTGCGTAAGCGCGAAGCACCGCGTTAGACCCAAAAACAAGGTCGACCCGTGTTGCTGTCCACTGAGCGGCACCAGTCTTGCGGTCACAAACTTCATAGAGATTTTTGCCGGTGGGCTTCCAGATGTAGTTCATGTCCGTCAGGTTGACGAAGAAGTCATTGCTTAAAACCCCCACCCGATCGGTGAATACGCCGTGACGCGTAGCGCCATAGTTGGTGCCTAGCACGCGCATGCCACCCACCAACGCGGTCATCTCGTGGGCGTTCAGACCCATCAGTTGCGTGCGGTCAAGCAGCATTTCCTCGGCACTCACGGCGTAATCCTGCTTGAGCCAGTTGCGGTAGCCGTCAGCCAGCGGCTCCAGCACGTCAAATGACGCAGCGTCTGTTTGGGAAAGGCTGGCGTCTCCGCGGCCTGGTGCGAAGGGGACCTTGACATCGACGCCAGCGGCCTTGGCTGCCCGCTCGATGCCTATGTTTCCGGCCAGAACAATCACATCGGCCAAGCTGGCACCGGTCTCTGCGGCGATTTTCCCGAGCACAGACAGCACTTTGGCCAAACGTTCAGGCTCGTTGCCTGCCCAGTTCTTTTGCGGGGACAGGCGGATACGTGCACCGTTGGCACCACCACGCCGGTCTGACCCCCGAAAAGTTCGTGCACTGTCCCAAGCGGTGGCGACCATATCGCCAATGCCCAGGCCGCTGGCGTCAATCTTGGTTTTCACCGCTGCAAGCTCGTAGTCGGTGCGGCCTGGGGTCAATGGGTCTTGCCAGATCAGGTCAACCTGTGGGACGTCTGGGCCCAAGTAGCGCACCTTAGGCCCCATATCGCGGTGCGTGAGCTTGAACCAGGCCAACGCGAACACCTCTGAGAGATAAGCCGGATCCTTGTGGAAGCGTTCGGAGATCTGGCGGTACACCGGATCCATCTTCAGGCCCATGTCGGCGTCGGTCATGATCGGATTGCAGCGGATGGACGGGTCCTCGACATCCACGGGCTTGTCCTTTTCTTTCATGCGAGTGGGTTCCCACTGCCAGGCACCAGCCGGGCTCTTTTGAAGCGCCCAGTCGTGGTTGAGCAGCATGTCAAAGTAGCCGCCGTCCCATTGAGTGGGGTGGGTGGTCCAGGCACCTTCTAAACCACTGCTCACCGTGTCGCGGCCCACGCCACGCGTGGTTTTGTTGATCCATCCCAGGCCCTGGTCTTCCACCTCAGCCGCTTCGGGAACGGGTCCCAGCAAGCTGGCGTCGCCCCTGCCGTGGCACTTGCCGACTGTGTGGCCGCCAGCGGTCAAGGCCACCGTTTCCTCGTCGTTCATTGCCATCCGCTCGAAGGTGATG
>JARXAU010000077.1 GCA_029865675.1 Rhodoferax sp. | reverse complement strand
GCGTGGAGCAGCTTTTGGAAGCGCTCGCGGTCTTCGGCAGCGTCAATCATGTCCGGGCTGGTGCCGATGATGGGCACGCCGTTGGCCTCCAAGTCCAGCGCCAGCTTCAGCGGCGTTTGGCCACCGTACTGCACGATCACGCCGAGCGGCTTTTCCTTGTCCACGATTTCCAGCACATCTTCGAGCGTGAGCGGCTCGAAATACAGGCGGTCGGAGGTGTCGTAGTCGGTGGACACGGTCTCAGGGTTGCAATTGACCATGATGGTCTCGTAACCGTCTTCGCGCAGGGCCAGCGCGGCGTGCACGCAGCAATAGTCAAACTCAATGCCTTGGCCGATGCGGTTGGGGCCGCCACCGAGCACCATGATTTTTTTGTTGCTGGTCGGTGCCGCTTCGCACTCAGCGCCTTCGGCCTCGTAGGTCGAGTACAAATAGGCGGTGTGCGTACCAAATTCGGCCGCGCAGGTGTCCACGCGCTTGTAGACCGGGCGCACGCCGAGCGTGATGCGCTTGTTGCGTACGGCGGTGTCGGTGGTTTTGAACTGGCGCGCCAGGCGGCGGTCGGAAAAACCTTTTTGCTTGAGCGCGCGCAGCGTGGGCGCGTCCATGACGTCCAGGCTTGAACCGGAGGTGGGCTGGGGCAGTTGCTCGATTTCCAGCTCAATCTTGACGATTTGCTCAATCTGCACCAAAAACCAAGGGTCGATTTTGGTCAGCGCAAACACCTCGTCCACGCTCATGCCCTGGGCAAAGGCGTCGCCCACGTACCAGATGCGCTCGGGGCCGGGCTCGCCCAGCTCTTTTTCCAGCACTTCACGGTCTTGGGTTTTTTCGTTCATGCCGTCCACGCCCACTTCCAGGCCGCGCAATGCTTTTTGGAACGACTCTTGGAAGGTGCGGCCCATGGCCATCACCTCGCCCACCGACTTCATTTGGGTCGTGAGGCGGCTGTCGGCGGCGGGGAATTTCTCAAAGGCAAAACGCGGAATCTTGGTTACCACGTAGTCGATGCTGGGCTCGAACGATGCCGGGGTCGCACCACCGGTGATGTCGTTGCGCAGCTCGTCCAGCGTAAAGCCCACCGCCAACTTGGCGGCGATTTTGGCAATCGGGAAGCCCGTGGCCTTGGACGCCAGCGCGCTGGAACGTGACACGCGTGGGTTCATCTCAATTACCACCATGCGGCCATCGACCGGGTTGATGGAAAACTGCACGTTGGAGCCGCCGGTGTCCACGCCGATTTCGCGCAGCACGGCCAGGCTGGCGTTGCGCAGAATCTGGTATTCCTTGTCGGTCAGGGTTTGCGCCGGGGCCACGGTGATGGAGTCGCCGGTGTGTACGCCCATGGGGTCCAGGTTTTCAATCGAGCAGACGATGATGCAGTTGTCCGCCTTGTCGCGCACCACTTCCATCTCGTACTCTTTCCAGCCCAGCAGCGACTCTTCAATCAGCAGCTCATTGGTGGGCGAGGCTTCCAGGCCGCGCTTGCAAATGGTCTCAAATTCTTCCGAGTTGTAGGCAATGCCGCCACCAGTGCCGCCCAGGGTGAAGCTGGGGCGGATGACGGTGGGGAAGCCCAGCGTCTTTTGCACGGCCCAGGCATCAATCATGCTGTGGGCGATGCCTGAGCGTGCCGAACCCAGGCCGATCTTGGTCATCGCGTCTTTGAACTTGAGCCGGTCTTCGGCCTTGTCGATGGCCTCGGGCGTCGCGCCGATCAGTTCGACCTTGTATTTCTCCAGCACACCGTTGTGCCACAGGTCCAGCGCACAGTTCAGCGCGGTCTGGCCGCCCATGGTGGGCAAAATCGCGTCCGGCTTCTCTTTGGCGATGATTTTTTCCACCGTCTGCCAGGTGATGGGCTCAATGTAGGTCACGTCCGCCGTGTCCGGGTCGGTCATGATGGTGGCGGGGTTGCTGTTGATCAGAATGACCCTGTAGCCCTCTTCGCGCAGGGCCTTACAAGCCTGCACGCCCGAGTAATCAAACTCGCAGGCCTGGCCGATGATGATGGGCCCGGCGCCGATGATGAGGATGCTTTTAATGTCGCTGCGTTTTGGCATAAATATTTTTTGTAATGATGTCGATTAGACCCAGCGCCGAACACGGCGCAGGTATTGCTGGTACGCGTCGCCGTGCAAGTGAAGCAAGTGGGCTTCTTCCAAGCGAGTTTGCACTTGAATCAGAAGCTCGCCCGCGACCAACAGGGCCAGTGCAAACGCATCGGCTTGTACAAGAAGCAAACCCAGCAGCGCAAATCGCATCGATAGAAAGATCGGGTTTCGGGAATACGAAAAAAGCCCGGTCTGCACCAATTCCGTAGCGCGCTGCTTGTCGATGCCAACGCGCCATGAGGCTCCCATTTGCCCTTGGGCAATCGCGGTCAGACACAAAGACCCGACCAGCAAAATCCAACCGATGCTCTTGGCGACCGTGGATTGCTCATGAGGCAAATCACCCACGCTGCCAGCGAACGCGGCAAACATCAGGTAGGCAGGAATTGCCACCAGCACCAACTTAAAGCCACGCGCCACATAGGAATATGCGTCATCGCCACTTGGCAGGACGATTGGGTTAATACCCGTCAAGCGGTAATGTCTCCAGCTTCGCCAAGCAAAGGCGACAACAAAATACGCCAAGAAAAAAACTACCAAGCGGACTTCTTGCGAACCCAACGACACCAACATACGAACGCTCCTAAGACAAACTGGCTGTGGCCAATTTGGCACCAAACCAAAGGAACAAACCGCCCACTGCGCTCGACAGGCTGGCGGACAACTTTTGGCGGGCCCGAAAACCCTGCGCCAGGCGGGCGCCCGCAAAGATAAGCACCGACAAATACAGCGCGCTAAAACCCATGACGATGGCGCTCAATATCAAAAAGGGCACCACTGGCGTCTCGTAGGCCGGGTCGATGAACTGCACAAAAAACGACAGCAAAAACAAAATCGCTTTGGGGTTCAAGAGGCTCACCAGCAAAGCGCGCTTGAAGGGGTGGGCCAAGTGCGCCGGTACTTCTTGCAGGCCCGCCATGGGCACAGCGGGCGAACGCCACTTTTTGAACGCAGCCCATATCAATTGCAGTCCGACCCAGCTCAAATAGGCGGCTCCGGCGTACTTCACCACCATGAACAGTGCGGGCGTGGTGCGCAGCAACCCAGCCGCGCCCAGACCCACCAGCGCCAGTAGCACCGTGTCGCCCAGAAACACGCCCAGTGCCCCCTGAAATCCTGGCTTGACGCCGCGCGCCGTGGCCACCGAGAGAATGAACAGCGAATTAGGCCCCGGCAACAAAATGATGCCAAACGCACCAATCACATACGTCCACAGGTCGGTGACGCCATAAAAACTCATGCCCGCCGCTCCATCTCCCGGATAAAGCGGTCAAACAGGTAGCCGATGTCGTGCGGACCGGGCGAGGCTTCCGGGTGGCCCTGGAAGCAAAACGCCGGTTTGTCGGTGCGCTCCAGCCCTTGCAAAGTACCGTCGAACAGGCTGATATGGGTGGCACGCAAGTTGGCAGGCAAGGTTTTCTCATCCACCGCAAAGCCATGGTTTTGGCTGGTGATGCTGACGCGCCCAGTGCCTAAGTCTTTGACCGGGTGGTTGGCGCCGTGGTGGCCGAACTTCATTTTGAAAGTCTTGGCGCCAGACGCCAGCGCCATGATCTGGTGGCCCAGGCAGATGCCAAACACCGGCGTGCCGGAGTCGATCAGCGCGGCTGCAGCGGAAATAGCGTAGTCGCAAGGCTCGGGATCGCCGGGACCGTTGCTCAGGAAGATGCCGTTGGGCTGCAGCTTTTGCACCTCATCTGCTGGCGTTTGGGCTGGCACGACAGTGACTTGGCAACCGCGCTCGCTGAGCATGCGCAAGATGTTTTTCTTCACGCCAAAGTCGTAGGCCACCACATGAAACTTGGGCGCGGTTTGCTGGCCGTAGCCTTGGCCCAACACCCACTCGGACTCGGTCCAGGCGTAGCTGCTGCTGGCGCTGACCACGCGGGCCAGGTCCAGGCCAGCCATGGATGGCGCGGCTTTGGCGGCAGCCAGGGCCTGGGCGATGACGGCGTCGGTCACGGTTTCGCCCGCACCCAGTGCCCAGACACAACCGTTTTGCGCGCCCTGCTCGCGCAGTTGGCGCGTGAGTTGGCGGGTGTCGATATTGGCAATAGCGACCGTGCCGTGGGCTTGCAGGTAGGCGGCAAGTGTTTGGGTGCTGCGAAAGTTGGATGCCACCGGCGGCAGGTCTTTGATTACCAAACCGGCGGCGTGCACTGCGTTGGACTCCACATCTTCGGGGTTGGTGCCGTAGTTACCGATGTGGGGGTAGGTCAGCGTGACGATTTGCTGGCAGTAGCTGGGGTCGGTCAGGATTTCTTGGTAGCCGGTCATAGAGGTGTTGAACACCACTTCACCGACGGTGGAGCCTGCGGCTCCGATGGAATTGCCAAGATAGACCGTGCCGTCTGCGAGCGCCAAGATGGCGGGGGGGGTATTACCCTGAAGTGACAAAAGCACTGGGTTCTCCGAATGGGTTAGGGTGCGCCCAAGCGCGCTCAAGAGTCCATCTTGGCTGCTGTTTTTCGAAGGGGATGGGGCTTTTCGAGCGCTTGGGAGGCTGGTTTCTGGAAAGCCCACGATTCTAACCCAGCGTCTTTTTTGCCCCTCAAGCTGCGCCGATGGCGCTGGCGTGCAGGCAAATCGCGGCGGCGGCTGCCACATTGAGCGACTCTTCGCCCCCGGGCTGACCGATGCGCACATGCACCTGCGCACGCTCCATCAGGCTCTGGCGCACGCCCTGCCCTTCGTGGCCCATGACCCAGGCGCAGGGAAACGGCAGCGCCAAGTGCTGGATCAGCCTGCCTTGGTGCGAGCTGGTGACCACCAGCGGCACCTGGAGCGCGAGCAACTGCGCCTCGTCCACGCCTTCGATCATCTGCAAGCCGAAATGTGCGCCCATGCCCGCGCGCAGCACTTTAGGCGACCACAGCGCCGCCGTCTCTTGCAGCGCCAGCACTTGCTGAAAGCCAAAGGCTGCAGCGCTGCGCAAAATAGAGCCCACATTGCCCGCGTCTTGCACACGGTCGAGGATGATGGTGGGCGCACCCGGGGCGATGGCACTCTGGGCGGGCACATCCAGCACAAAGCCGAGCTTGGCGGGCGACTCCAGGCCGCTGATTTCGTCAAACAGCGCGTCTGGCACCACCACGTTTTTAGGGGCCGCCGACGCCCACTGCGCGCTGGCCTGCGGCCAGTAAGACTGGGCAAACACCGCAATCACCGGTTGCAGAACGCGCACGAGCGCTGCGCCACACAAGTGGTCGCCCTCCACCCAAAAGCGCCCGGTCTTGCGGTAAGCGGTATTGCCCTGGGCCAGTTTGCGTAGTTCTTTGAGCAGCGGGTTGTCGCGCGAGGCGATGAGGTGCATGGTAGGCGGCATGCCAGGGAGCACGAAGGTCATCGCAAGCACTCGGCAACGGGCCGAAAGCTGCGGCGATGTTCGGGGCAGGGGCCGTGCTGGCGCAGTGCGGCCAAGTGTTCGGTGGTGCCGTAGCCCTTGTGCTGCGCAAAGCCGTAGTGGGGAAACAGCTGGTGGTAGTCGGCGCACCAGCGGTCGCGGCTGACTTTGGCCAATATTGATGCGGCTGAAATAGCGGGCACCGTCGCGTCGCCTTTGACAATGGCCTGCGCCCGCATCTCCAATGCGGGCAGCCGGTTGCCGTCCACCAGCACCAGCTTGGGCGGCAGGCGCAAGCCCAAGACCGCGCGGCGCATGGCCAGCAGTGTGGCTTGCAGGATATTGAGCTGGTCAATCTCTTGGACGCTGGCTTGGGCAATGGAGCAGCACAAGGCTTTGGCGCGAATCTCGTCAAACAAGGCTTCGCGGCGCTTGGCGCCGAGTTTTTTGGAGTCGGCCAGGCCTTGAATCGGCTTGCGATCGTCCAGGATGACCGCTGCGGCCACCACAGGACCCGCGAGCGGGCCGCGCCCGGCCTCATCGACCCCCGCAATCAGGCCCTCTACGCTCCAGCGCAAAGTGGCTTGCACCGGCGCGAGGCGCTTAGGCACGCAGCACGCCCTCTATCGCTTCGGTCGCCAAGCGCGCGGTATCGCGCTGCAGCAACTGGTGCAAGGCCAGAAAGCGCGCCTCCAGCGCCTGGATTTTTTCGGGCTGCTGGTGTTTGGCGTGCAGCCAGTCCAACACCCCTGCGGCCAAGGCCAGGGGCGTGGCGGCGTCTTGCAGCAATTCCGGCACCACAAATTCCTGGCACAAGATGTTGGGCAAGCCCACCCACGCCTGCAATTTTTTGCGCTGCATGATGCGCCAAGACAGCGCAGCCATGCGGTACGCAATCACCATCGGACGTTTGAACAGGGCAGCCTCTAGCGTGGCAGTGCCACTGGCAATCAGCGTCACATCACAAGCGGCCAGCACGGTGTGCGACTGGCCGCTGACGATCTGGATGTGCGAGCCTAAGCCGCTGCGCTGCGCGGCGGCTTTAATGGCTGACTGCAAACCTGGCACGGCGGGCACCACAAACTTGACGCCGGGCAAGTCCTTCTGAACGAGCGCCGCCGCTTCAAAA
>JARXAU010000118.1 GCA_029865675.1 Rhodoferax sp. | reverse complement strand
CGGCCGATCTGCCCCTGAACGTGAGCCGTGAACTGCTGCAAGAAAGCCGCGACGTGAAAGCCATCCGCGAAGGCTGCACCAAGCGCGTGCTGGGCATGCTCGAAGACCTGGCCAAGCACGACAAAGCGCCCGAAGCCAGCGCCGATGGCGTGACCGACGTGGTGTCCGAAGAAGACAAGGCGCAGGTGGGCAAATACAGCAAGTTCTACGCAGAATTTGGCGCCGTGCTCAAAGAAGGCATGGGCGAGGACTACGCCAACAAAGACCGCCTGGCCAAGCTGCTGCGCTTTGCGTCCACCACCACGGACACCGTGAGCGTGTCGCTGGCCGACTACAAAGCGCGCATGAAAGAAGGCCAAGAGGCCATCTACTTCATCACCGCCGACAACCTGGCCGCTGCCAAAAACAGCCCGCAGCTCGAAGTGTTCAAGAAAAAAGGCATCGAAGTCCTGCTCATGACCGACCGCGTGGACGAGTGGGCGCTGAACTACCTGACCGACTTTGACGACACGCCCCTGCAAAGCGTGGCCAAAGGCGCCGTAGACCTGGGCAAGCTGCAAGACGAGGCCGAGAAGAAAGCCGCCGAAGAAGCTTCTGAAGCCATCAAGCCCCTGCTGGCCAAGCTGAAAGAGGCCCTGAAAGACCAAGCCGAAGACGTGCGCGTCACCACCCGCCTGGTCGACAGCCCCGCCTGCCTGGTGGTGCAAGACCACGGCATGAGCACCCAGCTCGCCCGCATGCTCAAGCAAGCCGGTCAGGCGGCGCCCGAGGTGAAACCTGTGCTAGAGATCAACGCCGACCACCCGTTGGTGAAAAAGCTGGACGGCTCGGTGCACTTCAACGACCTGGCGCACATTCTGTTTGACCAGGCACTTTTGGCCGAGGGCGGCATGCCGGCGGATCCGGCGGCTTATGTGAAAAGGGTGAATGCGTTGTTGGTGTAGACGCAGTTTTTCTTCACTTCAAAAAACCCCGCGGTTGTGAGACTGGCGGGGTTTTTTGTTTGGGGTTTTCGAGTGTGGGGACTAACACTTTGGGCCAGGAGCAGACGTCCACTAGGAATTACGAAAAGTCTGCTCTAGGCTGACAAGAGACATTAGACTTTGATACTTAAACATCCGCTGTGGTGCGCATACGAGTCATCCGTGCATATGAGTCGCCAGCTATGCCGATTCACTTAAGCCACGCTTAGTCCAAAGTCCGCTTCAGGTTTTCCAGGGAGTAATTTTTTGCGGCCCGGGAGTTGCAGACCTTCTTGAATGCATATCGCCCGTGAACGGCAGGTAACTATTGTTTTGTTTGCGCCGCGATTTCTTCTTTGGTAACGACGCCATCACCATTAGCATCTATTTCCTTAAAGGCCGTGGTGTACATCCCAAATCGGCGGACGCTGGCGGAACGGCCGAGTTTGTGATTCGCATTGAGATTGATGAACGTCTTGAACTCGGCCAAGTTTAGTTGCTCATTTCTGTCGACGTCAGCAGCTTGAAAATTGGCCTGAAGCTGTGCGCGTTGCGGGTTGGCATGGGCCAATCCGGAAAGCGTGAGTGCTACAAGAACCACCGGGGTGACTACCCAGGGCAAGAGGGTCATAGAGATCGTTCGCATGGTCAAGCTCTTAGATGTCGTCATGGCAAAAGCTGCTGTACAACGCGGCGTTGCCACTGACCTTTAAGCCTCAAGGCGCTGCACATCCTCAGAGACACACTCAGCATTGCCTTAGGTTTCATCAAAATCTCGCGCATACTGATTTACCTGTGAGGAGCACCGTAAGTTAGAGGAACTGAAACCAACCAGTGCCATCACAATTGTTCTAGTGTCATGCTATCCAGCCTTAGACTGCTGGGTGCGCAAAGCCTCTGTAGTGAGGCTCTTTCCGGTTAGAGACCATCCTGGTGGCTTGACTAGCAAAGCCAACGCAGACAAAAGATTCGGTGCTTGACGCATATCACGATACAGGTCAACCCATTGTGAGAACTCCATGGTCAACACGTTTCGAGTTCGCATGGGTTTTACCAGGCCATAAATGCAGGGTTCTTCGACCCGCTCGGGGCGATAGGTCCCAAACAAACGATCAAAAATGATAAGTACACCGCCGTAATTGGCATCCAGATAGTCAAGGTTGGATGCGTGGTGCACCCGATGTGCGGAAGGTGTGTTTAGTATCCATTCCAGCCAGCCCAACTTAGGGATTAATGTCGTGTGCAACCAGAACTGGTATAAAAGATTGAGAGAAAGAGCAGTAAGAACCACCTTTGGATCGAAGCCCAAATACACCAATGGCGTGTAAAACAAAGTTGTTCCAGTGAGCTTGTTCGTCCAGCCCAGTCGAAAAGAGGTTGATAGTGTCAGTTGATTTGGAGAATGGTGCACCGCATGCGTTGCCCAAAAAAACCGGATACGGTGAGAGGCACGGTGATACCAATAGTAGAAAAACTCAAGCCCAAGAAACAGCAACATGAAAGCGGCGAAGCTGCTCAGCTCGATGGTGAATAGTCTGTGCGTCCAGACCCAAGAAAAAACTGGGGTCGCGATGCCAATCGGTAAAAGGGCCAGCAATCGACGCCCTGCCATATCGGCCACTGATAGCCAAGCCTCTGACCAGTCAAACGAACCGGGTTTGCGGTGTTGCAGCACCAACGCTTCTGCCAATGCAATACAAAGAATGGTGACAGTTACGATAATTTGAATCCAAACGATTTGGGACATTTTTTAAATAGTGGCTGTATGGCCATGAGTTAGCGCCGATGATCGAAACTTGAGCTTGGTGGATCAGGTAAAGACGGCAGAAGGTTATAAAGAGTGTGTGAGTATTGAACCAAGCTTGGCAGCTGCGTGCGCTAACAAAACACGACGAATTGCTACAGTGCTGTCACATTGGCTTTTGGGCTGAATCATCCCCATAAACTAGGGGCTATGTCACTAATGCAACCGCTGATACTGATTGTGGACGACGATGCCGAGCTGTCCTCCATGCTGGTGGAGTTGCTGGAAAGGGAGGGCTGGTCTACTTTCACCGTGCTGACCGCAGGCGACGGCGAGAGAGCCGTGACGGCACGTCGACCGGATGTCGTCCTTCTCGATGCGATGTTGCCAGACGGCAACGGTTTTGACCTTGCGCGACGCTGGCGCACGGCTTATCCCGCGCTAGGTCTGGTGATGCTCACCGCGCGCGGCGACCCGATGGATCGTGTGCTCGGCCTGGAGATTGGCGCTGACGACTACTTGGCCAAACCGTTTGAACCGCGCGAATTGGTGGCCCGCGTGCGTGCACTGCTGCGACGCGCAGCACCGAACCGCGGAAACAATGCAGTGCTGCGCTTTACAGGGCTATCTATAGATGTACTCAAGCGAGAGGTCTCCTCCATCGGCGGTCTATTACCGCTCACTAGCGTCGAATTCAAATTGCTTGTTGCTCTGGCCAAACAGCCTGGCACTCCACTGACACGGGAGGCGCTTTCCGAGGAGGTTCAAGCAGGCGGCTACCTGCCGCAGGAGCGCACGGTGGACGTGCAGATTGCGCGCCTTAGGCGCAAGCTGCGTGAAGCCAGCCCCGGTGCCGAGTGGATCGACACCGTGCGAGGCGAAGGCTATGTCTTCGTACCGCGGGGCGGCGGCACCCAAGTGAGATAGAGCATTCGCCCGATGGCCCGCATTCGCAGCCTATTCGCACGCCTGCTCGTGGCGCAGGTCGCCTTGGCCATTGTGCTGACCGCGATCCTCGCCATGGTGTTTTACGTTGATCGAAACCGCACCGTGGCGCAACTTGTCACCTCGCGCTGGGCACCGTCATTGCTGCTTGTGGCTCGTGGCGCACCGATCGAACAGGTGCGTCAGCTTGCACCCGGGCTACTGCTCACTTCGGACCAGCGACCCGAAGCTGTGATCGGGATCGCATCGTTGACACCCCGTCGGGCAGTCATGCATGAGACCCTGGTAGAAGCCGGACTGCCGGTGGCCGATGTGGTCTTTGGTCGCGAACGCAACGCGCCAGGGGCCATCCCCATGCTTTGGTTGGCGCTGAAGGTCGACGACGGTTCAACTCGCTGGGTAAGCTTCGAAAGCGATATTGTCGAGGAGAACTTGCGTGAGCGCCTCTTGATTGCGACGCTGTTGCTCTTCGCTCTGGCAGTCGTTGCCAGTGCGCTGATTGCGCATCGCCTGGCACTGCCTCTCGAAGCGCTTCGCACACGCATTGCGGCCAATGACGCATCTGGCGGTCCGCTGCCCAATGCCAGCAGTGAAGTCCAAGCGATCGATGAAGCCTGGCGGGCGATGCGCCAAACGCTTGATCAACAAGAGCGCGAGCGAGCGTTACTGCTCGCGGGCGTTTCGCACGATCTTCGCAGTCCACTCGGACGAATCCGCATGGCGGCTGAGCTGTTGCCGGATGGCGATGGTATTGCACACAGGCGCGAGGCCATTGTGCGCAACGCGCTGCAAGCGGATCGGCTCGTTGGAATTTTTCTCGACCATGTTCGAAGCGGCGAAACGCCTCTCAACGAGACCGTGGACGTGGCCGCCGTGGCACGTGGCTTGGTGGACCAGCAGCAGCGCGCCGCGAGCGAACTGTCCGTACACGCCCCGCCGACGCTCTTGGTGCCTAACCTCAGCTTGGTACTGATCGAACGCGTGATAGGTAACCTGCTTGACAACGCCTTCATTCACGGCCAGCCGCCCGTGCGGTTGACTGTGGGTACCACTGAGCCTAGAGCATATATCGAGGTTGAAGACGGCGGCACTGGCATCGCACCCGATAGCCAGCAAGCCATGCTGCAAGCCTTCGCGCGTGGTGATGCAAGCCGCAGGCATCCAGGTCTGGGTTTGGGTCTTTCGATTGTGCAGCGAGTGGCGTCGCGACTTGGTGGCAGCGTTGCCTTCCACCGCTCGGCAGATGGCACACGGACCATCGTGCGAGTTGATTGGCCGATGGACTGAAGGGGCGAATTTTTGACTTCTTACGGATGAGAGTCTGGTGGCAGGTCTTCGAAGATGAAGGGGTTGATTGACCTTTTCTTAGGCTCGATGGCCAAAAAACCTCACTGGTCCAGATGTCGACTGAACTGCCCTCCGACAAGTACCCTTTGCTGGTCGTAATCGAAGGGCTGGTCTTTGACAAACAGCGTAAGCACAAAGAACGAGAACGTTCGACCGCTCCCGCTGCATAGGAGGCATCCAAGAAACCGGACTGAATGACTGCTAAGGGCTCGAAAACAGGCCTAAGAATTCATCCGTAAGTTGAGCCGGTTGGTCCGAGGTTTCCCGATCTGAAAGCCGCTACAAACAAACCCCTTAAGCCTGCCAAACCCCAAACCCCGCCTCGCTCAAGCCTATGCCCAGTTCAATTTCCATATCCACGGCGGATTGGTAGGGCATGGGGTTGTAGGCCTCGTACAAATCGGGCAACAGGCGCAGGCCGAAGCGCTGCACATAGGCGTTGGCCTGTATGCCCGCTTTGTGTTTGTCAAAGCGAATGTCGGGGTCCAGCCCGGTCATGCCCACATAGACGCAGGGCTTGCCTTGGACATAGTCAGGGTTGCAGCGCACAAATTTGGGCTCCAGCAACACGTCTTTCGATAGTTCGACTGCATACACATGGTGGTGGCCGGAGGGTTTGGAGGGTTTGGAGGGTTTGGCGCGTTGAGGCATGGGCCACACATTAGCCGATGGGCGGTGCGGTTTGCCCGGACGAGTTTGCAGGAATACCGGTCTTGGACAGTCAGCGCACACTCAGGGATACGCGGCTATCGGTTCAATCCAATAATTCGCGATATTCCCTCTTCGATCTTTCCCATATCTGTCTCTGATATAGAACCCATTTTGTCCGCAAGCCGGGTTTTGTCGATAGAGCGGACGTGTTCGCACCGGGCGACCGATCCACCTTTCAATCCGACATTTAAATATTCGATGGCTGGTGCTGAGGTTGAGAGGGGGACTACGACGACTGTTTTTCGCGCCTTGTTGAGCGGGTTGATTGAGAGGACGACCACCGGGCGGATTTTTTGAATTTCAGATCCGACGGTTGGGTCCAGTCGCGCCCAAAACACGTCGCCCCGCGCAATGGCCGGCGTTATTTTTGGCATAGCGCGGAAAGCTTGGCGGTGTCAAAAATCTCGTTGGCATCGAGCCCGTCCATCAGGGTTGATTCCAGTTCGTTCGCTTCTTCGGGGTTGGCACTGTCAAACGCCTGCGCCTGGAGGGCGAGTTCGTGCACGTGCTCATCCATATTCGGGAGGTTTTGCTCAAGCAGCTTGCGAACAAACTCGCTGCGCTGGCGTGCGGGGATAGCGTCACGAAAACGCCGTGCAACTTCGGTGGGGAGACGTATGAGGATTTGGGTGGTCATAGTGGTGAACGCTAGCTATTGATATCAATAGCATTGTAGGCACGCAACAAGCAATTTCAGGTGTCCACCGTTAACGGCCTGACAGGTGTAAGCACCTCGTCCTGGCCCCAGTTCAATCCGGGGTCTGGACCTTCAAGCCGTCAAAGTAGTGGCTGTAAAACCCCGCATCACAGGTAAGCAAGGCGTCGGCCTGGCGCATGGCGTGGGCGCCAATCAAAAAATCGGGCTCCACGCGTTCGCGCGGTCCTTTGTTGCGGGCATAGCCGCGCATGATGCGTGCGGCCTCCAGCGCGGTTTCCATACTTATGGGGTCATGGTCAATCTGGCAGTCGGACAAAAAATCCCGCAGGTCTTGCTCGTTGGCAAAGTAGCGCCCCAGATCCGCGACTACCACCGCGCACACGCAAGCGCTCCCCTGCGAGAGCGCAGCTTCCAAGGCCTTTTGGGCGGCACCTGCGCCGGGCGCGCCTTTGACGATGTCAAACAGCACGCTGGAATCGACCGCCGTCTTCATGCGTCGCTGTCCTTGGCGCTGGGTTCCGGCTGCCAAGGGACGGCGCGGCCGCGCAGTTCGGCCAAGGCTTGGTCGCGCGTCAGCCCGTCGTCAACCACCTTGCCCACCCAGCGGCTTAAGTCCA
>JARXAU010000168.1 GCA_029865675.1 Rhodoferax sp. | reverse complement strand
GTATTGAGGTGGGCAAGTGGGCCGACCTGGTGGTCTGGAAACCTGCGTTTTTTGGCGTCAAGCCCGCGCTCATTCTCAAAGGCGGCTTCATCGCCATGGCCGCCATGGGCGACCCGAACGCCTCCATTCCCACGCCCCAGCCGGTGCACTACCGGCCCATGTTTGGCACTTTTGGCGGCGCGCTAAGCCGGGGCTCGCTCACCTTTGTGTCTAAAGCCGGACTCGACGCCGGCATCAAAGACCGCTTTGGCCTGGCCAAAACCGTAAGCGCTATCAAAAACGTGCGCCGCGTGCGAAAGCAGCACATGGTGCACAACCACTACCTGCCCACCATGGAAATCGACGCCCAAACCTACGCGGTGCGCGCCGACGGTCAACTGCTGACCTGCGAGGCTGCGGTGAGCTTGCCTATGGCGCAGCGTTACTTTTTATTCTGATGTTCCAAACCTCCAAACTCATCCCCCAAGGCGCAGGCCTGGCCCCGGCGCTGGTCAGGCGCGCTGCCACCGTCGAATTGGACTGGGACGTGCGGCAAAAAAGCCGGTTTGACGCTACCGACTCAGGCGGTCGCACGCTGGGCGTTTTTTTGCCACGCGGCACCGTGGTGCGTGGGGGTGACGTGCTGGTGGCCGAGGACGGATCGTTGGTGCGGGTGCTGGCGGCACCGCAGTCGGTGCTCAAAATCACCCATTGCGCCAACCATGGCACGCCCTATGACCTGATTCGCGCCGCCTACCACTTGGGCAACCGCCACGTGCCCATAGAACTCAAACCCGACCACCTGAAGATTGAGCCCGACCACGTGCTGGCCGACATGCTGCGCGCCATGCACCTGATCGTGCACGCCGTGGACGAGGCCTTTGAACCTGAAAGCGGCGCCTATGCCAGCGGCGGCCACGCGCACGCTGGGCACGGCCATAGCCACGCAAGCAATCACGGGGATGCGCACGACCACAGCCACGGCGCAGACCACCACCACACGCCCGCCACCGACACTGCGAAGGCTGCGCTCATCCCCATGGCCGCCGCCCACGTGCACGGCCCAGGCTGCGGCCACGACCACTGAGACACTGCCCGTGCTGGACGCAAGCCTGATGCAGCTGATGTGGCTGGCCTCACCGGCCCTGCCCATTGGTGGCTTTGCCTATTCGGAGTGTTTTGAGGCCGCCGTGGACAGCGGGCGCGCCAGCACCGAGGCGCAGGCTGCCGTTTGGCTGCAAGACCAGTTGCACCTGAGCCTGGCGCGCAGCGACTTGCCGGTGCTGGCCCAGGCCCTGGCCGCTTGGCGCGCCAAGGATGGCGCCGAAATCGAGCGGCTCAACAATTGGGTTTTGCAAACCCGCGAAAGCGCCGAGCTGCGCGCCCAGGCCGAACAAATGGGCCGATCGCTGCTGGAATGGCTGCGCAACCACACCACCGCCAGCGCGCCCGATATTGCGCTCTTGGCCGCCATGGACCCAAGCTACCCGGTGGCCTTTGCCCTGGCCGCAGCCAGCACCCAAGCCCCGGTGCGCGCCTGCTTGCTGGCCTACGCCTTTGGCTGGGCAGAAAACATGGTGCAAGCCGCCATCAAGTCCGTTCCCCTGGGCCAAAGCGCCGGGCAGCGTATTTTGTCGGCGCTGGCCACACGCATTCCCGCTGCCGTGGACCACGCCCTGGCGCTGGCGCCCGGCGTGCAACAGGCTTTTTCGCCCATGCTGGCCATTTTGAGCGCGCAGCATGAAGTCCAGTATTCCCGTCTCTTTAGATCTTGAAAGCGTTTCTATGTCCGCCCTGCACCACATTGCCAACCGCACCAAAAACCTGCCCCCCTTGCGCGTAGGCATTGGCGGCCCGGTGGGTTCTGGCAAAACCACGCTCTTGGAAATGCTGTGCAAAGCCATGCGCGACCAGTATGACCTGGTGGCCATTACCAACGACATTTACACCAAAGAAGACCAGCGCCTGCTCACCGTGAGCGGCGCCCTGCCCGCCGAGCGCATCATGGGCGTGGAGACCGGCGGCTGCCCGCACACCGCCATCCGCGAAGACGCCTCCATCAACCTGGAGGCCATAGACCGCATGCTGGTGGACTTTCCCAACGCGGACATCGTGTTCATTGAGAGCGGCGGCGACAACCTGGCCGCCACCTTCAGCCCCGAGCTCTCGGACCTGACGATTTACGTGATCGATGTGGCGGCCGGCGAGAAAATACCGCGCAAAGGCGGCCCCGGCATTACCAAAAGCGACCTGTTTGTCATCAACAAAACCGACCTGGCGCCCCATGTGGGCGCCAATCTGGACGTGATGCACGCCGACACCACCCGCATGCGCACCACGCCCAAAGGCCTGCGCCCCTTTGTGATGACCAACCTGAAAACGCTGACCGGCTTGGCCGACATCGTGGCCTTCATCGAAACCAAAGGGCTGCTGCTTGCCCAGTAACGCAAGACTGGTGCCGCACATGCCCCGTTAGAATCTCCCTCATGGAAGCTTGGCCGAGCGGTTTAAGGCACCGGTCTTGAAAACCGGCGAGGATGTGAGTCCTCCGTGAGTTCGAATCTCACAGCTTCCGCCAGTTCGACAAGCCCCAACGCAGTGGTGCGATACGCCAGTCAGGTGCAATAGGCCTCAGCGGCGGCAAATCCTCCCCACCCAGACCAACGAAAAAGCCCTAGAACATTACTGCTCTAGGGCTTGACGTTTTGGTGCGGCTGGCAGGAATTGAACCCACGACCCCTTGGTTCGTAGCCAAGTACTCTATCCAACTGAGCTACAGCCGCGAAGAAGTTGAGTTTATCACAGCTCAAGCAGCATTCTGGCTTCTTGGGGGTTGGCGATTGTGCGGCCGGCGCGCTGGGCACACAGGGCGAGTTCGGCGATCAGCGCGCCGTTACCGCTGGCGCGCCCGCCGTTGGGCAGATAAAAGGTATCCTCCAGGCCAGTGCGCAGCATGCCGCCCATGTCGGCAGTTTTTTGATGCACCGGCCATATCTCGGCGCGGCCACTCAAGGTGCTTTGCCAGATGCTCTCAGGCGCCATGTAGCGGGGCAGCAGCGCCAGCAAATCGGCGTCGCAGGGCATGCCCGAGGCCACGCCCATGACCAGGTTGTATTCGGCGCGGCCCATGCCGGGCTTCAACATACCGGCCTTGAGGTACATGGTGACCGAGCGGACGATGCCCACATCAAAGCACTCAAACTCGGGGCGGGTGCCGCATTCGGCCATCACGTCCAGAAACTGCTGCACCTTGGCCACCGGGTTGTCAAACACCATGGGCGGCCAGGCCCATTGGCCGTTGTCTTTGATCTTGAGGTAGTTCAGGCTGCCCGCGTTGCAGGCGGCGATCTCAGGCTTGATGCGGCGGATGCAGTCCAGCGGGCCGCTGATGTCTTTGCCCACCACGCCGGTGGTGAGGTTGATGATGACGCCCGGGCAGGCCGCGCGGATGGCGCCCACCACCTCTTCCATCACATCCGGGTCCCACGACGGCAAATGACCCATACCCGCGCCCTGCTGGCGCACGTGCACGTGCATGACGCTGGCCCCAGCGTTAAAGGCGTCGCGCGCCTCGGCGGCCATTTGGGCGGGAGTGACCGGAACGGGGTGTTGGGCGGGGTCAGTCAAGACGCCGGTCAGGGCGCAGGTGAGGATGGCTTTGTCCATGGCGGAGGCTTTCTGTAACAAATATCCACTTAGGCCGCTTCAGCTGTGGCCGGATCGGGGTTCATTTCGACAAGCAGCGCGCCCGATTCGACCTGGTCGCCGGGCTCGGCGTGCACCGCGCTGACGATGCCGGGCGCTTGGGCGCAGAGCCACATTTCCATTTTCATGGCCTCAACACACAACAGTTGCTGGCCCAGCAGCACGGTGTCGCCCGCCGCCACCAGCACGCGGCTGACCTTGCCGGCCACCGGGGCGCGGGCCTTGCTGGGGTCTTGCGCGTTGTTTGTGGCGGGAAAGGCCGAGGGCTCGTGGAACACAAAGCTGTCGCCGCCCAGCGCCAGGTGCACTTGCGCGCCCCGCACAAGTGCCACAGCGCTTTGCACCACGCCGTCCAGGCCAAAGCGCAAAGTTCCGTCCCCAAAGCTGATTACGCTGGCCTGCACCGGCCGGTGGCCCACCAGGGCCGAATCGGTGCGCGAACCAGTCGTGGGACTGGAAATATCGCCTGCACTAGCGTCCGCACCCTTAACACCATCGTTACCACCGCCTGCCGCTGTGGCAAAAAGCGTAATCGTCACGCAGCCATGGCGATCCGGGTGGATGCGCAGGCGGCTGTGCTGCTCGCCGCATTGCAGGCCCATGTCAAACGCGGCCACGCTGTCGCTGCGCCAACTGTGGCCCTGCGCAGCCAGCAGCGCCAAGGCTGCTGCCAGCCAGGCGGTGTCAAGGGGCTCGGGGGCTTGTAGCAGCGCTGCGCCCTGCTGGGCCCATTCGTCGATGCGGGTGGTCGTCATGTGCGCCTGCACAAAATCGGGGTGCGCCAGCAGGTCGGTCAAGAACCTGCCGTTGTGACGCAGGCCCAAAAGCGGCGTGCGCTGCAAGGCAGTGCGCAGGCGGCGGGTGGCGTCCGCCCGGTCGCGGCCATGGGCGATGATTTTGGCCACCATGGGGTCGTAGTGGGGCGACACGGTGTCGCCCTCTTGCAGGCCGTGGTCGATGCGCACGCCGCTGTCCAATGCAGATTCAGGCTTCCACCACAGCACCTGCCCGGTTTGCGGGGCGAAACCGGCGTAAGGGTCTTCCACATACAGGCGCGCCTCGATGGCGTGGCCAGAAAAACAGATGTCGGCCTGTGCCAACGGCAGCGGCTCGCCTGCGGCCACACGCAGCTGCCATTCCACCAAGTCCAGCCCGGTAATCAGCTCAGTCACCGGGTGTTCCACCTGCAGGCGGGTGTTCATCTCCAGAAAATAGTGCTGGCCCTGGGCGTCCACGATAAATTCCACCGTGCCTGCGCCCTGGTAGCCCACGGCCAGCGCGGCGGCCACTGCATCGGCACCCATGGTGGCGCGCAGCGCCGGGGTGACGATGGGTGACGGAGCTTCTTCTAGCACCTTCTGCCGGCGGCGCTGGGCGGTGCAGTCGCGC
>JARXAU010000069.1 GCA_029865675.1 Rhodoferax sp. | reverse complement strand
GCCAAGTTCCTCAAAGCCAGCTTCAAGGGCTGGAACGACGCAGTGAAAAACCCAGCTGAAGCCGCCAAAATCGTGGTCAAAGCCGACACCTCGGGCAGCGCCAACGAAGCCGTGCAAAAGCGCCAGATGGAAAACGTGGCTAAGCTGATCACCACCGCTAGCACCGCCAAGATGGGCTACCTGGAACCCGCCGCCTATGAGCGCACCGTCAAAGTGCTCTTGTCCAGCGGCAGCTCGCCCGTGATCAAGAAAGACCCGGGCAAAGCGGCTTACTCACACGCAGTGTGGGAAGCGTCTACCAAGTAAGCGGTTTCATACCGTCCGCGCCGCGCGCCAGGGGGCGCTGGAGCGACCAAAGGGGTTCAACCAAACGGCTTGAACCCCTTTTTTTAATTTGTGCGGACGGCTTCACCGCAGGTTTAAGCCACAAACACCCGCGCCTTGCGCGGAGTGAGCACCAAGGTCTCGCCTTCTTTCAAGTCCATCTCGCGGAACTGCTGCGCTGAGATGTGGGCCTCCACAATGTCGGCACTGCCGCTGGCGGCACCCTCAATCGGCGCGAGCTCCAGGCGCGCTGTGGGCCCCACCACAATGGCGCGCAGCAGCCTGGCAGCAATGCCGCTTTGGGCCTGCACGGATTCGCCAGCCTGGTAGCGCCGCACTTCCAAGTCGTGGGGGCGCACATAGGCGAAGGCCTTGGCGTCTTGCGCGGCGCTGTGCTCGGGGCTGGCCAGGCGCAGACCGCCCGCGCTATCGCCCAGTTGTATTTCGCCCTCATGCGCGCGGCCATGGAACAGATTCACATCGCCCAAAAAGCCATAGACAAAGGGGCTTGCGGGATGGTCCCACACGTCTTGCGGCGTGCCCACTTGCTCCACCTTGCCGCTGTTCATCAGCACCACGCGGTCGGCCACTTCCAGCGCTTCTTCCTGGTCGTGGGTGACGAAGATGCTGGTCACATGCAAGTCGTCGTGCAGGCGGCGCAGCCAGCGGCGCAGCTCTTTGCGCACCTTGGCGTCCAGCGCGCCAAAGGGCTCGTCGAGCAGCAGCACCTTGGGCTCTACCGCCAGGGCACGGGCCAGGGCGATGCGCTGGCGCTGGCCACCCGAGAGCTGCGCCGGGTAGCGGTCGGCAAGCCAATCGAGCTGCACCAGGTTCAAGAGCGCATGCACTTTTTCTTTGATCGCCGCCTCGGCGGGCCGTGTGGCACGCGGCTTCATGCGCAGGCCAAAGGCCACGTTATCAAACACGGTCATGTGGCGAAACAGCGCGTAGTGCTGGAACACAAAGCCCACGTTGCGCTCGCGCACGTTCACATCGGTGGTGTCTTCGCCGCTGAAAAAAATGTTGCCATGGTCGGCGGTCTCCAGCCCGGCGATGATGCGCAACAGTGTGGTTTTGCCGCAGCCCGAGGGGCCTAAGAGGGCGACCAATTCGCCGGATTCGATGTCCAGGTTGACGTTGCGCAGGGCTTTGAAGGTGCCAAAGTCTTTGCTGACTTCGCGGATTGCAATGCTCATGGAAGTTCTCGAAAAAATTAAGGTGTTGGCCGCTCAGGCGGCAGGTGGGCAGCTGCTTTTTCCTGGCGCTCAAACTGCCACTCCACAAAAGACTTGATCACCAGCGTGACCAGCGCCAGCAGCGCCAGCAGCGAGGCCACGGCAAAAGCGGCGACCGACTGGTATTCGTTGTACAAAATTTCGACGTGCAGCGGCATGGTGTTGGTCTGGCCGCGAATATGGCCCGACACCACCGACACCGCGCCAAACTCGCCCATGGCGCGGGCGTTGCACAAAATCACGCCGTAAATCAGGCCCCACTTGATGTTGGGCAGCGTCACATGCCAAAAGGTCTGCCAGCCGGTGGCGCCCAGCACCAGGGCGGCTTGCTCTTCCTCGCTGCCTTGCGCTTGCATCAGCGGTATCAGCTCGCGGGCAATGAACGGAAAGGTCACAAAAATCGTGGCCAGCACAATGCCCGGCACGGCAAAGATAATCTTCACGTCGTTCGCCTGCAGCCAGGGGCCAAACCAGCCGTGCGCGCCAAACATCAGCACGTAAACCAAGCCCGCCACCACGGGCGATACCGAAAACGGCAAGTCCACCAGCGTGGTCAAAAAAGCCTTGCCTTTGAACTCGTACTTGGCAATGGCCCAGGCTGCGGCCACGCCAAACACCAGGTTCAGTGGCACGGCGATGGCAGCCGTCAGCAGCGTGAGGCGGATTGCGCTCCAAGCGTCGGGCTCTTGAAGGGCCTCCAAAAACGCACCCGCGCCCTTGCGCAGCGCCTCGGTAAACACGGCAGCCAGCGGCAGCACCAGAAACAAAAACACAAAGACCAGAACTACGCCAATCAGCGTCCACTTCACCCAAGCGGGCTCCGTGGTACCGGCTTGGGCGCGGCGCAAGGTGCGGGCGTTGTTCGTGCTCATGTTCAGGCCCCCGCGCGCTTGCGCTGCCAGGATTGCAAAGCGTTGATCACCAGCAGCATGACGAACGAAAAGCCCAGCATTACCACCGCTACAGCCGTCGCACCGGCATAGTCGTATTGCTCCAGCTTGCCGATGATGATGAGCGGCGTAATCTCGGACACCATGGGCATGTTCCCGGCAATAAAGATGACCGAGCCGTATTCGCCAATGGCACGCGCAAACGCCATGGCAAAGCCGGTGAGCAGCGCCGGGCCAATGGCCGGGAAGATGACGTAGCGAAAGGTCTGCCAGCGCGTGGCGCCCAGGCTGGCGGCCGCCTCCTCAAGTTCTTTTTCGGCGTCTTCGAGCACCGGCTGCACCGTGCGCACCACAAAAGGCAGGCCGATAAAGATGAGCGCAATCACCACGCCGTTGCGGTTAAACGCCAGGTTGATGCCATAGGGCTCCAGCAGGCTGCCCACCCAGCCGTTGCTGGCCAGCAGCGCAGTCAGCGAAATACCGGCCACCGCCGTGGGCAGGGCAAAAGGCAAGTCCACCAGCGCGTCGACAATTTTTTTGCCCGGAAAGCTGTAGCGCACCAGCACCCAGGCCACCAGCAAACCAAACACCGCATTCACCAGCGCCGCCAGAAACGAGGCGCCAAAAGTCAGCTGGTACGACGCCACCACGCGCGGGCTGCTCACGGCGGCCACAAACTGATCCCAGGTCAACGTGAAGGTTTTGAACACCAGGGCCGAGAGCGGAATGAGCACGATGACGCTGAGGTAAAACAGCGTGAACCCCAGCGTGACCTTGAAGCCGGGCAAGACCCTTTTCGGGGCCCGTCTGGCCGGTGCCCCTAACGCAATGGCAGCATGCATTTACTTGACCGTGTATAGCTTGTCGAACTGCCCGCCGTCGTTGAAGTGCACTTTTTGCGCCTCTGCGAACGAGCCGAAATAGTCTTCTGCGCGGAACAGGTTGATGGGCTTGAAGGTGCTGGCGTATTTTTTCAGGATGGCGGGATTGCTCGGGCGGATGGCGTGTTGGGCGGCGATTTCTTGGCCTTCGTCCGAGTACAAAAAGTTCAGGTAGGCCTTGGCCTGCTCGGCCGTGCCTTTTTTGGCCACGGTGCGTTCCACTACCGCCACGGGGTTTTCGGCCACGATGGAGCTGCTGGGGTGGATGGCATCCACTTTGCCCACGCCAAACTCTTTGTCCACGGACATCACTTCAGACTCAAAGGTAATCAGCACATCGCCAATATTGCGCTGCAAAAAGATGGTGGTGGCGTCGCGCCCGCCCTTGGCCAGCACCGGCACGTTTTTGTAGAGCTTGGCTACGAACTCCGCCGCTTGCGCGTCGGTGCCGCCTTTTTTGCGCACCTGGCCCCAGGCGGCCAAATAGGCCATGCGGCCATTGCCGCCGGTTTTGGGGTTGACCACAATCACCTGCACGCCGGGCTTGATCAGGTCGTCCCAGTCTTTGATGCCCTTGGGGTTGTTGTTGCGCACCAAAAACAGCATGGTGGAGCTGGTGGGCGCGGCGTTTTGCGGGAACTTCTTGGTCCAGTCCTTGGCCACCACGCCGGTGCTGGCCAGAAAGTCGATGTCGGTAGTGGTGTTCATAGTCACGACGTCGGCGTCCAGGCCGTCGTTCACGGCGCGGGCTTGCGCGCTGGAGCCGCCGTGGGCCTGGTCAATCTTGATGTCTTTGCCCGTGGTCTTTTTGTAGTTGGCAATGAAGGCGACGTTGATGTCTTTGTAAAACTCGCGGGCCACGTCGTACGAGGCGTTGAGCAAGGTGGTTTGGGCACTGGCCCACTGGCTGGCGCCCAGGGCCAAAAGCACGAGGAGACGGGTAGCGGTTTTTTTGAACGACATGGGTGGCTTTCAAAAGGGTGGTAAAGGGTTATGAGGGGTGATAAAGGCGCCGCACAGGGCGGCGGTGGCAGGGTTGCGAGGGTAAATTACTTTCTGGTGTAAATCTGGTCGAAGCTTGCGCCATCGGCGAAGTGCGCCTTGTCGGCTTGTTCCCAGCCGCCAAAGGCCTCGTCAATGGTGAATAGCCTGATCTTGGCAAACTGTTTGGCGTACTTGGCCTGCGCTTTGGCCGACGCGGCGGGGCGGTAGAAGTTTTTGCCAATGATGTCCTGGCCCTCTTCGGTGTACAGGTACTCCAGGTAGGCGGTGGCCAGGGCACGCGTGCCTTTTTTGTCCACGTTTTTGTCCACTACGGCCACTGCGGGCTCGGCCAATATGCTCAAGGACGGTGCCACCACGTCAAACTTGGCGCCAAACTCTTTTTCTAACAAATAGGCCTCGTTTTCCCAGGCAATCAGCACGTCGCCTTGGCCGCGCTGTGCAAAGCTGATGGTCGATCCACGCGCGCCGGTGTCCAAGATCGGCACGTTGGCGAAGAGCTTGGCCACAAAGTCTTTGGCTTTGGCGTCGCTGCCCGTTTTGCGCTTGGCAAACTCCCAGGCCGCTAGGTAGTTCCAGCGCGCGCCGCCCGATGTTTTGGGGTTGGGGGTGATCACTTTCACGTCGGCGCGCACCAGGTCGTCCCAGTCTTGGATGCGCTTGGGGTTGCCCTCGCGCACTACCAGCACGATGGTCGATGTGTAGGGCGATGCGTTGTGCGGCAGGCGCTTTTGCCAGTCCGGGGCGATCCAGCCACCATTTTTGACCACCGCGTTGGTGTCACCGGCCAGCGCCAGCGTGGTCACGTCAGCGTCCAGCCCGTCAATGATGGAGCGCGCCTGCTTGCCCGAGCCGCCGTGGCTTTGCTTGAAGCTCATGTCTTGGCCGGTCTTGGCCTTCCAATGCTTTGCAAATGCGGCATTGAAGTCCACGTACAGCTCGCGCGTGGGGTCGTAGGACACGTTGAGCAGGCTGACCGCCTGCTGCGCCGCTGCGCCAGCCGATGCGCACGCCAGCACGGCGGCTGCCAGCGCCAAGCGGCATGCCCGAAGGCTAAACCGGGACCAGAAAAGCGACGCGGGACGGGAAAGGACCACCGGACAACTCCAGAGAAAAACCATGCAACAGTGCGATGGCGCGGATTCTGGAGCCGTTTTTTTAAAACCAAAAATACTATTTTGTTACTTCTATATGCAGTTTCATTGCAATTCAGTGTCCCGCGTCTGCCTTGGAGTTCCTGCGCGGACGCAGCAATGGAGAACTTGGTGAGCTGGCCGCCGGCAATGAACCGTAAACTTAAACCGCCGCCCCGCCCCGGCCCGCCCCCAGTACAAACTGCGTGGCCCCGGCGCTGAATTCACCGCTGACCAGCGTGGCCTGGCCGTGGATGAATTCGTTGTTCAACGCGAGCTCTAGGCTCAGGCCCCCTTGCTCGTAGGCGCTCAGGCGGTCGTGGCGCAGGCAGGTTTGCGGCAGGGTGGCGAGTTGCTGCGCCAGCGCCAGCGCGGCGACCAGGCCCTGGCCATCGTCCACCACGCGGTTGGCCAGGCCCATGGCCAAAGCCTCGTCGGCACCCACGGCGCGCCCGGTGAGTATCAGGTCCAGGGCGCGGGACAGGCCAATCAAGCGCGGCAGGCGCACCGTGCCGCCGTCGATCAGCGGCACGCCAAAGCGGCGGCAAAACACGCCCAGCACCGCCGAGCGCTCTACCACCCGCAGGTCGCACCACAGCGCCAGCTCCAGCCCACCGGCCACAGCGTGGCCGCTGATGGCTGCCACCACGGGCTTGGACAGCAGCATGCGCGTGGGGCCCATGGGCGCGTCGCCTTCGGGCTCCAGGCGGTTGCGTCGCTCGGGGTCGGTCATGGCTTTGAGGTCCGCACCCGCGCAAAAAGTGCCGTGTTCGCCGTGCAGCACCGCCACATGGGCCTTGGGGTCGGCGTCAAAGGCGCGAAAAGCGTCGGCCAGGGCTTGCGCCGTTGGGCGGTCCACCGCGTTGCGGGCGTGCTCGCGGTTGAGGTAGACCACGGTCACCGCGCCGTGGTGGCGCACTACTACCGGACTATCGGGCATCTCAAACTCCCTACCATAAAAATGCACCCACTGAG
>JARXAU010000189.1 GCA_029865675.1 Rhodoferax sp. | reverse complement strand
CCTGTACCTCATCGGCAAGACCGGCACGGGCAAAAGCACACTGCTTAAAAACCTCATCCTGGCCGACATTCACGCCGGTCGCGGCGTGGGCTTGATTGACCCCCACGGGGACTTGGCCAATGACATCCTGGAGCACATTCCGCGCAGCCGCATGAACGACGTGGTGGTGTTCGACGTGACCGACTACGAACACCCCATTGCCTTCAATGTCCTCAAGCCGGTGGACAAAGACCAGCGGCCACTGGTGGCCTCCAGCATCGTCTCGGCCTTCAAAAACATCTGGCACGACTCCTGGGGGCCTCGGCTCGAATACATTCTGTACGCCTGCGTGGCGGCGCTCATGGAGTGCCAAAACGTGACCCTCTTGGGCATGCAGCGCATGCTCATCGACGGCAAGTTTCTTGATTGGGTGATTGACCAGGTGCGTGACCCGGTGGTGCGTGCGTACTGGTCGGGGGAGTTCATGCAGTTTGACCGCCGCCAGGCGGCTGAAGTGGTCTCGCCGCTGCAAAACAAAGTTGGCCAGCTTCTCATGTCGCCCGTGCTGCGCAACATTCTTGGCCAGGTGGCCAGCAAGCTCGATTGCCGCTTTGTGATGGACAAGCGCCGCATTTTTATTGCCAACTTGTCCAAGGGCGCGGTGGGGGAAGACAAGGCCGCGCTGCTCGGCGCACTGCTGGTGTCACAGTTTGAACACGCTGCCATGCAGCGTGCGGGCGTACCTGAAAGCGAACGGCCAGACTTCAACCTGTATATCGACGAGTTCCAGAATTTCGCCACTGACAGCTTCGCCAGCATCCTCTCCGAAGCCCGCAAGTACCGGCTCTGTCTCACACTCTCGCACCAGTACACCGCCCAGCTCGCACCAAACCTGCGCGATGCCGTCTTTGGCAACGTCGGCAGCATCATCAGCTTTCGAGTGAACGAACAGGATGCGCAGACCCTGGAACGCGAATTCAGCGGCGAACTCAAGGCCGCCGAATTAACGAACTTGGTAAACTACCAGGTGTGTGTGAAGATTTTCAGTGAAGGCGGGTACAGCAGCCCCTTCCGGGGCAAAACCTTGCCATCGGTACACCGTCGCCACGGCAGGCGTGCAAGCATCGTGCGCTTGTCACGGCAAAAGTTCTGCAAGCCGCGCAGTGTCGTTGAGGCGAAAATACACAAATGGATGGGGCGCTAAACATGACAGACCACAACAAAACCAACTCTGGGCAGCAATCTCAAATTCTGCTGGCAGACAAATTTGCAAACCCAGAGGCTGACCGTTATCTCGGACTATTAGAAGCCAGGAAAAAATCACTTGAGACAGATATCGCAAGCGCTCGCGCAACTGAAGGAATACCAGACTACGCGAGAATCACACGCCTGCAAGAATCATTAAAGGTCATCACGGAAAATCTTGGGGTGGCACTGGCGCACCAAGCCGTCTTTCAAAAAGCACTGATATTTGAAACCGTTGAAGAGGCTATGGAGAAAATGACCGAAAAAGAAGGTCGCGCGTATTTCGAGCACCTGGCGAACCTCCGTGACCGACGTGTCACCAAAAGCCCCTCCAGCGGCGAAACCTTCGTGGGCTTCGTCAAGAAACTATTTTTCTGAGGTGCCCATGCAGCTCTCGCAAATTTTCATCGGACTCATTGTTGGCGGGGTGCTGCTGGCCGTTGCATGGGGACTGGAAAGCAAAATACTGCGCCTGGTGGCGGTGTTGGTTGCTGCTGCTTTCGTTATCAGCGGACTGGGTATCTCACGCAATGTCGGCCTGGTCATACTGGTCGCAATTGCGATTGTCTGGTTCAGCATCTCGTTGTACTTCAAACACAAACCCCGAGAAATTGAATTCGGCAAAGAATTCATGCAAGACCTCAAGACACGTGTGGAAGTACGCGAAGCATTGATAACCAAAGAGCTGACGGCCATCGTTCCCGTACCGGCTGCTGTACCAGCCATATCTGAAATCGTTGACCTCATTGAGCTGACAGAGGAAGAAAAGATTGCCAACCTCGAAAAAGATGCTGCACTCGCCGAACGGGAAACCAAAGCATTCTTGAAAAAACGGGCTGCTGAGCGTAAACGGCAACAAGCGGAAGCGGAGGATGCTGCCGAAGCACTTCGCCGTCAAAGACAGTTGGAAAAAGAAAAAAACCCGTCATCGCCACCTCAAAAACCTATGTCACCCCAGGAAGTGCAGTTAGAAATTGACAAGTTAGAGGCAAATAAAAACAGGGATAGAGAAGCCCGCCTCGCGGAGGGGCTCAAGGAAGACTCTTTGGCCATCCAGACTATTGAAGTCGCATACGAGAAAAAAATAAAAGCCCTGAGCAGAATGCTCGAAAAATAAAAACCCCGCACAGTGTGCGGGGGGGGGCGTCAGCCATTAACAACGTGTAATGGCTTCGGCTTGAAAGAACTGTTTCCAGTCTGGCTTTGAAGCTTTGCAAGCTCCGCAGCCAGGCGGATACGCTCGGCTTCGTTGCGGTTTCTCCACTCTTCGTTGATAAGCGCCAGGCGCTCATTTTCCAACTGCATCTTGGCCTGCATATCGGCCATGATTGTTTCAGCATACTTGCGCTGAAACTCTTCGCGCAACGGGCCGCGCAGACTATCGAGTTTCCCAAAGGAACCAAACAAGTCTTGATAGGACGACATTTTTTCTCCTGAAAAGTAGGGAAGTTCAAGCACCACGCTCAAACTCCCCACACCGTCCAGGGCGGGCGACATGCGCCCTCTCATACCAGTAAATCACACCACAAAATTCTGTCAAGGCTGAGTTTTCCACAGGCCGGATTTGACAGGCCCGCACTCCATTTGCTTTTCTGAATACAGCCCATGCCAACGGCATGGTTTTGTTCATTTTTCATTGGAGCACCATCGTGGCCAGTTATCTCAATTTCAAAGACCTCCGGCAGCGCCTGTCATTCCGCGACATCCTGACCGACTACCAAATCGAACTCACAGAAAAGGCCGGTGGCCAGGGCATGGGGTATTGCCCCTTGCCCCAGCACAAAGGCAGTGAGGCACGTCGCTCGCCGTCGTTTTCGGCGCACCTGGAGCGTGGCATTTTTCAATGCTTCTCCTGTGGCATCAGCGGCAACCTCATCGAGTTCGCCGCGCTCATGGATGGGCTTGACCCGGCCGATGGCGCGGACTTCCGCAAAACGGCTTTGAAGCTCGCGCAGCGCTTCGGGATTCAAACCAGCAAACCCGACAAGGAAAGCGCCGCCAAACCAGCGGCACCGCCTCCAGTAACTGCTAAAGAACCATCGCCCACGGGTGAGGAAGACGAACCCGGCACCGACACCAAATCGGCCTTGCCGGTTGTGGTGAATGCCGCACTGGAGTTCGAACTGAAAGACCTTGACCCGGAACACCCTTACCTGCCATCGCGTGGCTTCACCCCTGAAACCATCGCCCACTTTGGCCTGGGTGCGTGCCAGCGCGGCCTCATGAAAGACCGGGTGGCCATACCGCTGCTCGATGCCTCCGGCATCCTCATCGGCTACGCGGGCCGGGTGGTGGACGACAACACCATCAATGCCCAAAACCCGCGTTATAAGTTCCCAGGCATGCGCGAAACCAAGGGCATCCGCTACGAGTTCCACAAAAGCGAATTCCTATACCACGGCCACGCCATTGCCAAGCCCGTCAGTGACCTGGTGGTGGTCGAAGGATTCACCGCCTTGTGGTGGTTGTGGCAGCACGGCTATCAGGATGTGGTCGGCCTCATGGGGTCGGCCTGCTCCGACACGCAAGCGCGGCTCATCCTGGAGCGCAGCAAGCCCAAGGGGCGCATCTGGTACTTTGCTGATGGAGACCCCGCAGGGGTCAAGTGCGCCAAAGACACGCTGGCCATGCTGGCCACGTCGCGCCTGGTTCGCCTGGTGATCGCCGATGGGCGACAGCCCACGGACTTCACCGAAGGCGAACTCAAAAAACTCATGCCCTTCTGAGGGCTTTCACGTCATGAACTGCGGTTCATGACGTTTTTTTCTTGTTGTCAAAGTTGGGCCGAGCAATCCAAGCGAGAAAAGATTGACAGACCAAAAGAAAAGCTGTAGGTTCAATACTACAACCATTTCAAGGAGTTTACTATGGGAATTTTTTCATGGTTTGGTGGTGACGATTCCGCTCATGATGTGAAATCTGCATCGTCGAAAACTTACAGTAACGACACGAAAGTAATGACCTATCAGAATACTGACGGCACAAAAACTGAAGTGGCACATTACAAAGACAGCTCCGGTTTCCCCCATATGGTTATTGCTGATAAAGACGAAAATGGGAAAGAAACTGGACACACTACTTTTCATGGAAACCCGAACGAAGGTATCGGGTCTAATCAACACGGCACCCATAAAGACTAACGACTTATATTTGCAAACTTACTCTTGTGTGATATTGTGAGTAAGTGATAAGGCATCTTGACAAAGAAGATTTACAAAGTCTTTTAAAATATCAAGGTACAGCCACTGACAGACTTGCAGTCATCCTCATTTGGAAAAATGTAACGAATGCAAAGTTTTTTGCCCAATATCTTCTTGCTAATCAGAATACCAAGAAGTCTTTTGATGCTTTTACTTTATTTCACACTGATTTGGATTACACGTTAATCAATGAAATTGATAGTGCTGAAATAAAACAACTGGCAAGCGAAGCCTACGACGTGTTTAATTGCTGTCGTGACTGGGTATCTATTTACGAATACACCAGTGGGGTCAGCATATCTGATTGCAATTTACAACTTGAAGCTGCTTGTGCAATCGAGGAAAAACTTCTCGCTCTTGTACAAGCTTAATTGGCGGTAGTTGTCGAACTGACCCGTCAAATTACGCCAACAACCAGCAGCAGCGCTCTGTCCACGGCTCGCATTTTTTCCGCCGTCAAAGAACCGAAAGCGGCACTGACCTTGGCGCGGGGCACGGTGGACAACTTGTCCACCATGACCTGTGACAGTTCGCGCAGGCCGTTGCCTGGCGTTGGCTCCAGCGTCACCCGAAACGCCGCCGTGCGCAGGTCACTGGTGACGGGGCACAGCACCACACTTTCAAGCTCTTCGAGCAGGTCAGTTTGCACAACGAGGGCGGGACGGGGCTTCCCATAGTCACCCTGCAAAGACACGGTGACCAAATCACCCCGTTTGCTCATGCCCAGCCCTCAACCAAGCCCGCTGCCGCCTCGGTGAAATGCAGCGCATTGGCCTCTGCCGCGTCTCCGCGCAGTGCCAGGCACTGCCTTTGCACCTCAAGGGCAAAGCCTTGCAGTCGGGTGTCCGGCACCCAAAATTGAACTGGGCGCAGACCCGCTGCCCGCATGCGCTCGCGTGAGCGGGTGACTTTCTGTGCTGAGGGACGTGTGCTGGGCATCACAAACTCCTTGAGGGTCGCCGTCGAAAACGGAATTTAAAGTACGTTAAGCCATGACACCGGCTGTGCATGCTCGGTAACATGATACCACTCATGCAAAAATTGGGTGAAGCGTGGCCTCCTGCTCAATCAACGCCTCACGCTCCGGCCTGCGCCTGTAAACGCCCGTCACCGGCCTGGTCACGTCG
>JARXAU010000034.1 GCA_029865675.1 Rhodoferax sp. | reverse complement strand
CTTTCCGTGGTGTTGACCAGCGGTGTTGGTGTAGCGAAGCGTGCTTGCCAATAGCTCCTCTGTTACTAGCGATGTGAGTTGAACGACAACCGCGTCGATTCTCGCTCGAAGCGTCGTCAGTTCCGCCAGTGATGCAGCAATGGGTTCCCGAAGTGAAGTGGGCTTTGGGAAGCTGGATAGTGCCTCTCGGACTGTCGACAGTCCGGGTAGGGTTGCGAACCTGTGCAGCCAAAGCAGATCCGCCACTGCGATGTGGTTCATGGTGTTGAAGAGCGACCCGAAGAAGGCTCCTCTGTCTTTGGTGAGCTCATCGAGGGATAGCTTGGCGGCGGCTTCGTACAACCGCAGGTTCATTGACCGGTTGTAGTCGGCGAGGAGAGCGTACAGTGATGGTTGCATGTGAGGCCTAACGTTCGAGCTAAGCGGGCGCCAACGGTGGGACGCCAGGCCCAAGCCACGGACAATGTACACCGTACCCGTGGCTTGGGCCTGGTGGCCCGCCGTTGGGGCTCGGCTTGAGCGAGGGGTTAGGCCTCACTGCGCGCGACATGTTTAAGTTGACTGCTTCATGGCGGTGACTTCAATCTCTATCTTCATGCGCGGATCAAGCAGTTTGGCTGAGATCATCATGGCCGCGGGTCGAACGCTTCCTAGGTACTTCTTCAGAACTGGCCAACACAGTTCAAAGTCCTCGCCGTTTGGTAGTACGTAGGTCACCCGGACCGTGTCTGCAAGACTGGCGCCAGCCTTGCGCAACGCTTGATCAATGTTCTTGAGGCACTGCTCGGCTTGCGCAGCAACGCCGTCTTCAATGGTCATCGTTTCGTAGTTGAAACCTGTCGTACCGGAGACGAAGACAAACGGTCCTTGGGCGACTGCACGTGAGTAGCCGATCTGCTCTTCAAAGACTGATCCGGAACTGATGAGTTGGCGATCCATGGTTTTGATAGAAGTGCACGTAGGAAGGGGGCTTTGTGAGGCCTAACGTTCAAGGTCAGGGGCGCTGCGCGGCTTTATCGCGCAGCGTCCCCTGCACCGCAGGGTTAGCCCGCACGGCGACGCGCTTAGAAAGAAACGCCGACGAAGCGGGACAAAGACTAGAAAATTGGGAGGTTGCTTGAATGGCCGAAGGTGCCTTGTCGCGAGAAGCGAGCGAGTACCCAAGGCCAAGAAAGAACTGATCGGCGGTAGTAGTGAGAAGGAACAATGACTCCACGCCTTGAGCAGCCGACGATGACTCCGCGAATGAAACCAACTCACGCGCAAGCCCGCGCTTGCGGAAATTGGAACGAACAGCGAGGGAGCGCAGCAAGCCAAACGGCGGATAGAGTTCGAGGCCAACGACCGCAACCAAAGCGCCACCATCGCGAATGCCGCAGAATTGAAGCGGCGACGAGGTAGAAATGTCTGCGATGGGCAAAGCGTTCTCAGCCAGAAGCGCAGTGACTTCTTCGATGGAGGAAATGGGCTCGATGTTCATGTAGTGCGGGCTAACGTTTGAGATGAGAGGCTTGACCCGGCTTGCCGGGGCAAGTCCTCTCGATTGAAGGGTTAGCCATCACGCTCACAGTGGCGGCCTTCTTTGATTGACCCACTTCTGGACTGTTGGCCGCTGCCACTGGCGGCTTGCGTATGAGGCCAATCTTTCAGGCACAGCGTCACCGTGCAGTACAAGCCGATTGAGCATGACTGCAAGATCAACGTCGGCGATGCACCAGTGGCCACACAAATTCTCTGCATCTGTAGGTAGCAATGCCGTGGCTGCCGAAAAGAGCTTCTCCGCAGTTTCCCGCGCCGCTGCTGAAAGAGGCGCTGCTTTTGAACCATAGAACACAACCTCAGTAGAGCGCTCCTGACGGATTGGCATGAGATCGCTACGAAGCCATGCTTGGACTTGGCGGGCTCTCGCTCGCGCACGAGGCTCTGTGGGATAGAGGGCTACGCCCGGGAACGCATCGTTGATGTATTCGGTGATTGCAGAGGACTCAGACAGGGAAAACCCGTCATGGATTAGGGCTGGCACTCGCTGCGTTAGTGACTTGGCTGCGAAGCCAGCTTCGCGATTCTCGTTTGCCGAGAGATTCAACGGCGTGACCTCAAACGACAGTCCCTTTTCACTGAGTGCGACGAACGCGGACATAGCGTATGGGCTTGCGAATTGGGCATCTACATACAGGCGAAGATTTCTGTGCTCCAAGAAGGACTCCAGTGATGGCTAACGTTTGAATTTAGTGGCTGCCGTAGGCTGTCCACTGGAATGATTTGTTATCAGGACTAGAGTACAACATCGCGCTTATGTGCTTTACCCCAGACGAGTAAATCATAGCTACGCAGTTCTGGAGAATAGTAAGGATCATTTTTGATAATTTCTTCCGCTCGCTCGAAAGACTCAACCTCCATTACCCAGAGCCCTCCAACAAATACGCCACCTGGTTCTGGTCGTAAGCCTCCAGCAATTGGAATCTCACCTTGATGCTTTTGAAGGTAGTCCAAATGATCTTGCTCGTACTTGGCACGACGCGCCATCATTCCTGGTTTGTCTTTGAAGTAAGCAACAAGTCTCATGTGTGTAATCCATCCTGATAACGTTCGAGGTAAGCTGGCGCCAACGGCAGGACGCCAAGCCCAAGCCACAGAAAATGTACACGGTACCTGTGGCTAGGGCTTGGTGGCCTGCCGTTGGTGCTCAGCTTGACCGAGGGGTTAGGCGTCACCGCGGAACGCCCCGCGTTCGGGTTTTACCTCCCAGCGCTCTTGGTCCGGTGACCACGAGGAACTGGCCTGGAGGTCAAATAGCGAAGCCACAGCGCTTCCTAGTTCTACGCCGAGAATTCTCGAGGCCGCACCCTGGCCAGAGTCTTCTAGCTGGGCTTGGTGCACAAAAGGCTTGAAGCTCTCCCAATTGCTAGAGAACTGCTCCACCAAGATGCGCGCAAGGTCGTACGAGAGCAGGTTGCCTTCGTCCGGGCGGAGAAACGATTTCCCGCTCCAGAACTCCTGGATGGTCTCCTCGGTCCAGAACTGCTGATGCATCCAATGGAGCTGCTGCGGCGTGTACTGTTGCGCTGGGGGAGGACATAGGCGTCGTTCAGTGTTCACGGCTATGCCTTCGTTGAGCCAAGCCGGGATCGTGAGGTGCCCGAGGCAGCCATGGGTCATCTCGTGCGCCACAACCGGTTCGATTGCTCGAAGCTCGGCCTGGAAAGTGGCGAAGTGGCTGCAGCCGAAGTTGATGTGCATACCGCTGCTAAAAGCGAACTCACCGTCTTCGGGGTAGTAGCGGGAGGCATAACGGTAGTAGGTGTCCTCGTCCTCGAAAACCAGCAGAATATCTTTTCCCCAGTCTGGCGCTTTGGCTACACCGTCAAGAACTTTCACGATGCGCGTCAGTGTCTTGGTCATGAACTGAACTGTTGCCGCCGCCACTTTGGGCTCGAGCGGAGACAGAAGGAGCGCGTAGTCGTGCTGAGCAACGTGATAGTGGCTGCCAAGAGCGACTTGCAAGTGAGCCAGCCAAGCGAGTTCAGCCTTTGCCCAGGCTTCTGCCTGTGCCGAAGAATCAGGAATTGACGAGACCCATGTTCCGACCGTGCTCCAGTCGGGGACCGGCAGGTTGTTCACAACCGTGAGCGCTGCACCGAAGTTGAGTGCATCGGCTCCCGGTGCCTCAATTTGCGCCGGGGGCTGTAGTTGAAAGACGGCTTCGCCAGCCTCATCTGTGCAGGGCGCCTTGCCAGGTAGTAGTTTGAGCAGACTCTTGAACATCGCTGACGGTTGTTTTCGTGACGCCTAACTTTGATGTAGCCCGCAAACCACCGGATTTCTCCGGCGCACAAGCAGACAACTCATTTGCAAAAATCTCAAAAAATCTTTTGACATCAACGGCTTAGCCCAATAAACTGTATGAATGTACAGGTATAACAAATCTGACAAAGTCGTCAAGCCAGCGTTAACCTCAACGCGCCTGCTGGACCAAGTGCGTGAGCGTATTCGGTATTTGCACTATAGCCTCAAAACCGAAAAAGCCTATCTTTACTGGGCACGTTTCTTTGTGCTTTGGTCGGCAAAAAACGGCGGCATGCGCCACCCACGTGACATGGGTGGTGTGGACGTAGAGGCGTTTCTGACCATGCTGGCCAACGAGCGCCAGGTCTCACCCGCCACGCACCGGCAGGCCCTGAATGCCCTGCTTTTTCTCTACCGTGAGGTGCTGGGTCTGGATTTGCCCTGGATGAACCAGATAGGCCGCCCGCCGGAGCGCAAGCGCATTCCAGTGGTGTTCACCACAGCCGAAGTACAGCAAGTTTTGTCCTTCATTCCAGGCGTTGAAGGGACCTTGGCACGCTTGCTGTATGGCACCGGCATGCGCCTGTCCGAAGGCCTATCGGTGAGGGTGAAAGATGTGGACTTTGACCGCCATGTGGTCATTGTGCGCAGCGGCAAAGGCGACAAAGATAGGGTGGTGATGCTGCCGCGCTCTCTGGAGCCCGCTTTGCGCGAGCAACTGGTCCACGCCAGGGCGATTTGGGCCGCAGACCGGGCGCGTGGGCAGACAGGTGTGTACATGCCGCATGCGCTAGAAGTCAAATACCCCCGTGCCGGGGAAAGTTGGGCTTGGCATTGGGTATTCCCGGCACCCAAGCTTTCGCTTGATCCGCGCACTGGCGTGGAACGCCGCCACCACTTGTTTGAAGAGCGCTTGTCGCGGCAGTTGAAACAGGCTTGTGCATCGGCAGGTATTGTCAAGCACGCAACAGTGCACACCTTGCGCCACAGCTTTGCCACCCATTTGCTGCAAGCGGGCACCGACATTCGCACGGTGCAAGAGCTGCTGGGCCACAGCGATGTATCGACCACCATGATTTACACCCACGTGCTCAGGGTGGCCGCAGGGGGCGCCACGAGCCCGCTGGATGCAATCAACACGCTGGCGCACTAACTTTCACCGTAAATCACGGCGCTATCTCCCGCGCAGCCCCCTAAAGCCCCCGCTGAATAATGATCTTCTGCACGTCGCTAGTGCCCTCATAAATCTGGCACACGCGCACATCCCGATAAATGCGCTCTACGGGGAAGTCGCTCACATAGCCGTAGCCGCCCAGAGTCTGGATGGCGGCGCTGCAAACTTGTTCGGCCATTTCGCTGGCAAACAGCTTGGCCATGGCGGCTTCTTTCAGGCAGGGGCGCCCGGCGTCGCGCAGGGCGGCGGCGTGCCAGATGAGCTGGCGGGCTGCCTCAAGTTGCGTGGCGCAATCGGCCAGCCGAAAGCCCACCGCTTGGTGGTTGAAGATGGGCTGGCCAAAGCTTTGGCGGTCTTTGGCATAGGCAATGGCCACTTCCAAGGCGCTGCGCGCCATGCCCACGCTTTGCGCGGCAATGCCGATGCGCCCGCCCTCTAAGCCGCCCAGGGCGATGCCGTAGCCCTCGCCCTCTTTGCCGATCAGGTTCTCGGCAGGGATGCGGCAGTTGTCAAAGTTGATTTGCGCGGTGTCGCTGCTGTGCTGGCCCAGCTTGTCTTCGAGGCGCGCCACCACATAGCCCGGCGCCTTGGTGGGGACCAAAAAGGCGCTCATGCCGCGCTTGCCTGCGCCCTTGTCGGTCACGGCAATCACGATGGCCACGTCGCCGTTTTTGCCGCTGGTGATGAACTGCTTGACGCCGTTGATCACGTATTCATCGCCGTCCTTCACCGCCGTGGTGCGCAGGCTGGACGCATCCGAGCCCACGTGCGGCTCGGTCAGGCAAAACGCGCCCAGCATCTCGCCCTGGGCCAGGGGCGTGAGCCACTGGTTCTTTTGCGCCGCGTTGCCGTAGCGCAGCAATATGGCGTTGACCGGGCAGTTGGTCACGCTGATCACGGTGCTGGTGCCGCCGTCGCCTGCGGCAATTTCTTCTAGCACCACGGCCAGCGTCAGGTAGTCCATCTGCGCGCCGCCCCACTCTTCAGGCACGCAAATGCCATAGGCGCCGAGCGTGGCCAGGCCTTTGTGCGCGTCTTTGGGGAAGGTGTGTTCCTTGTCCCAGCGCGCGGCGTGCGGCCACAGCTCGGCTTGGGCAAACGCGCGCACCGCGTCGCGCACGGATTCTTGGTCAGGGGTGAGAAGCATGTTTTTTCCGGGTTGTTATGTGTGGGCAAGGTGCCAGGCTTGCATCAGGGCTTCCATGCCCTCTGGGTTGCCTTCAAACTGAAGCACGCCCGCCGGAATTTCCACCCACGGCTGCTTGGTGCCCACCCAAATATGGGCCACCGGCTGGAACTGCGCGGGGTCGTCCAAGCTACCCGGCTTCACGCTCAGGTAGGGCGAGCCCAGTACCTGGTGAAACAAGCGGCTTCCGCAATCCGCGCAAAACCGGCAAGCCATCTGCCGTCCGCTGGGCGTGTGGCGAATCCACTCCTTGAGCTGGCCGCGCTGCACATCTAGCGCAGCATCTTCAACCCAGGCCGCCATGCCAAACGCGCTGCCCGACTGGCGTTGGCAGTCGGTGCAATGGCACACAAAAGCCGTAGCGGCTTTTCCCTGCAGCGCATAGCGCACTGCCCCGCACTGGCATTGGCCGGTCCACGTGCTCACTTCTAAACTGCTCGCGCCCAAACCATCACAGCATTTCCAGGGGGACAGCCGTACCCTCACTCCCGCCAATGCACAAAGTTGCCACGCCTTTTTTCAACTCGGCTTGGGCAAAAGCACGCACCGCGTCGCGCACGGATTCTTGGTCGGGGGTGAGACGCATGTTTAGCTCAAGTTGTGTTGTGACTAAAGCAAATCTGCTGCTTCACGCATGTGGGTGAAGTTGATTGCTGAAATACCTTTGTTCTGCGCATCAAGGTACAAATCTAAATCGTCAGTCAATAAAAAATGATTATCGATGGCAACAGCGATAATGCTTGCATCAGTGAAACCGAGTCTGGAAAAGGTCTCTGGAACCAGCTTGATGCCATGCACTGAACAATGGCAGATTGAAGCGGAATTGGTTGAGTCGAATATGGGCAGCATTTGGTCAAAAAACTCCCGTTTTTTCCTGCCAGATAACATATTCCCCACGAGATTGCTGACCTCTGTCAATATAGGCGCAGAGGTCAAAATCCGGCTGAATTCTCCTGTAAATCCTCGCAACAATTGAGCATCTAAGACGGTATATTTTTCTAATCTTTTCCCACCTATGAATGTCGCATCAAATTCCGAGATTAGGAGAAGCAATAAAACATTCGCATCCAAAAAAACACCATCTTCTCGATATTCTTTTATATATTGATTCAGTTGATCATTTAAGTTCGAACTTGTGGTCATGACACCCGTCGCATGTCCATTTTTACGAAATCTCCCGTACCGGCATCAATCAAAATTGTTTTGTACACGCGGTGTTCGATCTCTTTAGGCTGAACTCGCATCAAGTCGAGAACGGAATTGTTATTTGGCTGAACCACACTGATATCGCGCTTACGTTTAAATCCAAACGTAACCGCCCATTGCGATTTTCCACCCTCATCTACGTGCTCAATTTCTTCCAGCGCTAATTGATCAGGAGAATCATCGGCGTATAAATCAAACAAATGAGATTTTGCGCGTGCAACTGCGTCTTTCAAGGTAATTTGGCTCATCACTTTGCTCCGTTTTTCGCTGACCTTAGTGGGGTGAACCTTACAGCATTTCCAGCGCTACCGCCGTACCCTCGCCGCCGCCAATGCACAAGGTCGCCACGCCTTTTGTCAGGCCACGCGCCTTGAGCGCATGGATCAGCGTGACCATGATGCGCGCGCCAGACGCGCCGATCGGGTGGCCCAGGGCACAAGCGCCGCCGTTGACGTTGACAATGTCGTGGCTGAGTTGCAGGTCGTGCATCAGCGCCATGGGCACCACGGCAAAGGCTTCATTCACTTCCCACAAGTCCACGTCTTTGACCGTCCAACCGGCTTTGGCCAGGGCCTTGTTCACCGCGCCCACGGGGGCGGTGGCAAACCAGTTGGGTTCTTGCGCGTGCACTGCGTGGCTGACGATTTTGGCCAGGGGCTTGCAGCCTAATTTGGCGGCGGTGGAGGCGCGCATCATCACCAAGGCGGCGGCGCCGTCGTTGATGCTGGAGCTGCTGGCGGCTGTGATGGTGCCGTCTTTTTTGAACGCCGCCTTGAGCGTGGGGATCTTGTCGAGCTTGACTTTGCCGGGGCCTTCATCAATCGAGATCACGCTCTCACCGGCACGGGTTTTGACCGTGACCGGGGTGATCTCGGCAGCAAACGCGCCCGACTGCGTAGCGGCCTGGGCGCGCTGCACGCTGGTGGTGGCAAAGGCGTCCTGTTGGGCGCGGGTAAAGCCGTATTTGGCGGCGCAGTCTTCGCCAAAAGTGCCCATGGAGCGGCCGGCCTCGTAAGCGTCTTCCAGGCCGTCGAGCATCATGTGGTCAAAAATGCGGTCGTGGCCAATGCGGTAGCCGCCGCGCGCTTTGGGTAGCAAATAGGGCGCGTTGGTCATGCTTTCCATGCCGCCGGCCACCAGCACATTGGCGCTGCCAGCGGCCAGCATGTCGTGCGCAAACATGGCCGCGCGCATGCCCGAGCCGCACATTTTGGAGAGCGTGACCGCGCCCGCGCTGATGGGCAAACCACCCTTGAACGCCGCCTGGCGCGCCGGGGCTTGGCCCTGGCCAGCCATGAGGCAGTTGCCAAACAGCACTTCGTCCACCAGCGCAGGGTCTACGCCCGCGCGCTCCATGGCGGCTTGGATGGCGGCACCGCCCAGGTCGTGGGCGGCGAGGCTGGAAAAGTCGCCCTGAAAGGCGCCCATGGGCGTGCGCGCGGCGCTGACGATAACGATAGGGTCTTGCATGGCAATTGGCTCCTGAAAAAACGGGGCGCTTAGGCGCGGGTGAACCGCTTGTCGCGGTCGTAGGGAAACACGTCGTGTACGTAGCCTGCGGCAATGCGGTCTTTGTGCGCTCGCCAAAAGCTGGCGTCCAGCAGGTCGGCATGGTGCTGCATGAACACGCTGCGCACCGCCGGGTTGCCGAGCAAAAACGGGGCAAAGGTTTCGGGGAACACGTCGTTGGGGCCGACCGAATACCAGATTTCCCCGGACATTTCGTCTTCTTCATTGCGCGGCGCGGGCACCTGGCGGAAGTTGCAGTCGGTGATGTATTCGATCTCGTCGTAGTCGTAAAACACCACCTTGCCGTGGCGGGTGATGCCAAAGTTCTTCCACAGCATGTCGCCCGGAAAGATGTTGGCCGCCACCAGGTCTTTGATAGCGTTGCCGTACTCCACCACACCGCGCTCAATCTGCTCGCGCGCGCGCGCTGCCTCGGGCGAGGTGTCCGCCGCATTGGCGCCACCCGCGTCAAAGGCCTCTTGCAGGTAGATGTTGAGCGGAATCATGCGCCGCTCGATATAGACGTGCTTGATGATGACCTCTAACGTGCCGTCGCCATCACGGTCGCTGATTTCTAATTGGCTGGGGGCAAATTTTTCAATCTCAGCAATCAGCGCGTCGTCAAAGCGCGCGCGTGGGAAACCCACCTCGCTGTATTCCAGCGTGTCGGCCATGCGGCCCACGCGGTCGTGCTGCTTGACCAGCAGGTACTTGCCCTTGATCTGCTCGCGCGAGGTGTCTTTGGGCGGCGGGTAAAAGTCTTTGATGACCTTGAACACATACGGGAAGCTCGGCAGGTCAAACACCAGCAT
>JARXAU010000045.1 GCA_029865675.1 Rhodoferax sp. | reverse complement strand
CTGGACGCTGGACTACGTGAAAGAGCGCAAGGTGTTCGGCCAAGCGGTCGCCACCTTCCAAAACACCCGCTACAAACTCGCCGAGATGCAAACCGAGGTGCAAGTGGCAAGCGTGTTTGTGGACAAATGCACCGAGCTGCTGCTGCAAGACAAGCTAGACACCGCCACCGCCAGCATGGCCAAGTACTGGTGCTCTGATTTGCAATGCAAGGTGATGGACGAATGCGTGCAGCTCTTTGGCGGCTACGGCTATATGTGGGAATACCCCATCACCCGCGCCTACGCCGACGCTCGCGTGCAACGCATCTACGGCGGCACCAACGAGATCATGAAAGAGGTGATTTCGCGGTCTATGGGGCTGGGGGGGAAGTAGGGCAGGTGCTTGGGCTGTCGATTGCGTTGACTTAGGGAGTGGGACACCGCCGCTCGCCTGTGCTTGCCTCTGCTTCGGACAGCGGCAGTGGTCTGTGTTTGGCCGCAAGAGGCACTCATTCCCCTAGTTAAGATGCAGAAGGGAATTGAGAACAAGCCGCATGAAACTCATCGACAACATCAACGACTTGCTGGGTGAGGACATCAAGCAGTCAGTCCAGCCGGGTGCGCGGCTCAAAATCGCCGCCTCAACTTTCTCTATTTATGCCTTTGAGGCGCTGAAACGCGAGTTGGAGTCGGTCGAATCGTTCGAATTTATCTTCACATCCCCCTCGTTCATGCCGGACGAGGTGACCGATGCCGCCAAAAAGCAACGGCGCGAGTTCCACATTCCCAAACCAAGCACCGAGCGCAGCTTTTACGGCACCGAGTTTGAAGTTCTGCTCAGAAACAAGCTGACCCAGCGCGCCATCGCGCGCGAGTGTGCGGATTGGATGCGTCGCAAAGCCAAGTTTCGCTCCAACAGTGGCGTGGCCCCCATGCAGCAGTTTGCAGCGGTGCGGGCCGCTGGACCCGCTGCGCCCAATGCGGTTTACATGCCGCTGCATGGCTTCACTGCCGTGGATTTGGGCTACCAGCGTGGCAATGCGGTGTCCAACATCGTCAATAAGTTCGACGAGCCTGCCAACACCAGCGTATTCCTCAGCCTGTTCGACCAAATATGGGCTGATCCCGACAAGTTGAAGGATGTGACCAGCTTGGTGTGCGAACACATCGCGTCGGTTTACCAAGAGAATTCTCCCGAGCGCATCTACTTCCTGATGCTCTACAACATCTTCAACGAGTTCCTGGAAGACCTCAACGAAGACGTGCTGCCCAACGACCGCACCGGCTACCTTGACACATTGGTATGGCAGAAGCTGTTCAACTTCCAGCGCGATGCCGCCACCGGCATTATCAACAAGCTGGAAACCTACAACGGCTGCATCTTGGCCGACAGTGTGGGCCTGGGCAAAACCTTCACAGCACTGGCCGTCATCAAGTATTACGAGCTGCGCAATCGCTCTGTTTTGGTGCTGTGCCCCAAGAAGCTGGCCGACAACTGGCTCACCTATAACCGCAATCTAAAAACCAACATCTTCGCCAAGGACCGGTTCAACTACGAGGTGCTGTGTCATACCGACTTGCAGCGCACCAGCGGTGAATCCTTTGGCACGCCGCTCAATCGGGTCAACTGGGGGAATTACGACCTGGTGGTGATTGACGAGTCCCACAACTTCCGCAACAACGATGTCTACAAGGACAAGGAGACGCGCTATCAAAAGCTGATGAACACGGTCATCAAGCAGGGCGTCAAAACCAAGGTGCTGATGTTGTCCGCCACCCCGGTCAACAACCGCTTCAATGATCTGCGCAACCAACTGGCCCTGGCCTACGAAGGCAACGCCGGGTTGCTGGGTGACAAGCTGCACACTGAGAAGGACATTGACGAGATATTCCGCCGCGCGCAAACCGCTTTCAACACATGGACCAAGTTACCCCCAGAGGAGCGCACCGCCAGTGCCATCCTGGCCGCGTTGGACTTTGACTTTTTCGAGCTGTTGGACAGCGTAACCATTGCCCGGTCGCGCAAACACATCGAGACGTTCTACGACACCAAGGACATTGGCAAATTCCCGGAACGCCTCAAACCGCTGTCATTCCACTGCCCGCTGACCCAGCGCACCGATGTCATTGGCTTCAACGAAATTTTCAACCAGCTCAGCCTGTTGAAACTGGCCGTGTATGCGCCTGTGGGTTACATCCTGCCCAGCCGCATCAAGAAGTACGAGGACATGTACGACACCGAGGTGGCCAGCGGTGGCGGCAAACTTAAACAAGCCGACCGCGAGAAGAGTTTGCAGGCACTGATGACGGTCAACCTGCTGAAACGGCTGGAAAGTTCGGTCGCCTCGTTCCGCCTGACTTTGCAGAGCCTGCAAAGTAACCACCAGAACGCGCTGGCCAAGATCAGCGCGTTCAAAAAGTCCGGCAAGGCCGCCAAGTTCACCGACCACACGCCCGACTTTGAGGATGCCGACTTTGATGACGAGCTGTTGCCCGACTTGGATTAGACCCAAGGCAGCGAAAGCAGTTCGACCGGTGGCAAAGTGCAAATCGACCTGGGTGACATGGACTTGCCGTCCTGGGAACACGACCTGGGTGCAGACCTGGCCGTCATTGACGGGCTGTTAGCTGAAATGGCCAAAATCACCCCGGCTGATGACGCCAAGCTCCAACACGTCAAAGCCCAGATCGAGCACAAGCTGGCTAACCCGATCAACGCAGGTAACCGCAAGCTGTTGATATTCACCGCGTTCGCGGACACCGCCAATTACCTGTACGACAACTTGGCACCGGGCCTGTTCCAAAAGCATGGCATCCATACCGGCAAAGTCACTGGTTCAACCGAGCCCAAAACCACACTTCGCCTGGCTGCCAACCCGCGCCAGGGCGTAGATTTTCAGACCATGCTCACGTTGTTTGCGCCGCGCGCCAAAGAGAAGGCGCTGACCATGCCGCATGAGCCGGGTGAGATCGACGTGATGATCGGCACCGATTGCATCTCCGAAGGCCAGAACTTGCAGGACTGCGACACCGTCATCAACTACGACATCCACTGGAACCCGGTGCGCATCATTCAGCGCTTTGGCCGGGTGGACCGTATTGGCTCCCCCAATGCGCGCATCCAGTTGGTCAACTATTGGCCCGATATCAGCCTGGACGAGTACATCCGCCTTAAAGAGCGGGTGGAGAGCCGGATGATGATTGCCGACGTGACTGCTACGGGCGATGACAACGTGCTGTCTGCCCAATCCAATGACGTGGCCTACCGCAAGGAGCAATTGCGCCGTCTGCAAGAAGAAGTCATCGAAATGGAAGACCTCAAAACCGGGGTGTCGATCACCGACCTGGGGCTGAACGACTTCCGCATGGACTTGCTGAACTACGTCAAAGCCCATGGTGACCTGGCTAGAGCGCCCAATGGTTTGCATGCCGTGGTGCCCGCCAACCCAGAAAAGGGTTTGAAGCCCGGTGTCATATTCACGCTGCGCAACCGCTTGCTCAGCGGTACAGCCGGTGCCTTGGTGCAGCAAAAGAACCGCCTGCACCCGTACTACTTGGTTTACATCGGTATGGACGGCGGCATCATTGCCGACCATATGGAGGTCAAGGCACTGCTGGACCTGGCCCGCAATGCCTGCAAAGGCCGAAGCGAACCAATACCCGCTGCCTTTGAGCCCTTTAACAAAGCGACCGACGATGGCCGCAATATGCGCACCTACTCCAAGCTGCTGGACCAGGCCATTCACTCCATGATCGAGCGCCAGCAAGAGCAGGATGTGGACAGCCTGTTCTCGCCGGGCAAAACCAGCGCCTTGGTGGGAGAGATTGCCGGGCTCGAAGACTTTGAGCTGATCAGCTTCTTGGTGATTCAACCCGCCTAGCAAACGCTTGTTGACAGCAAGAGTGTTGATACATACCATGAGGCATATCACGTACCTTTAAGAGGCTCACAATGCACCAAACTGCCAAAATATTTGCCACCGGCCGCAGTCAGGCGGTTCGTCTGCCGCTGGAGTTCCGCTTTGACGTTGCCGAAGTCTTCATTCGCCGCGATCCCACCACGGGTGACGTGGTTTTGTCGCGTAAGCCCACCGATTGGCAAGGCTTGCTCGACGCAGTGGCACTTAACAAGGACGAAGACTCAAATCTTGAGCGCCGCCAAACCCAGACACGGCGCGACCCTTTTGAGGGCTACCAAGAGTGAGCCAGCGCTACATGCTTGACACCAACATAGTCAGCCACATCATGCAGGGGCGCGATGCCGAATTATTGGCACGCCTGACCCGGTTGCCGGTTGGCCAGGCTGTGATGTCCAGCGTGACCTTGGCCGAGCTGGAGTACGGTTTGCAGCGCAAAGGGCAACCCGCTCGCTTGCGCAATGCTTTGGCGCAAGTGGTGCTGCGCATGGATGTACTGCCTTGGGATGAGGCCGTAGCGACCTGCTATGGCGAACTTTGCGCCACGCTGGAGGCCCAAGGCATCAACCTCAGCGACTTTGACATGATGATTGCCGCCCACGCCGTAGCGCTGGATGTCACGCTGGTGAGTCGCGACAAGGCGTTTGCGCAAGTGCCCACTGGCGCGAATCAGCGGTTGAGGCTGGAGATTTGGTAGCCACGATGCCACGCGCATTGTTTGCCTGGCCACCGCAGGCAGCAGTGGGCCGCACGGTACCCAAGTCGAAAATCTACGCCCACGCCAAGCCCACTTCCGTCTTGCGCGCGCTGTTTGTGGAGCAGGTGGAAAGCATCACTTGGGCCTACAAGCTCTCGCCAGAGACCATCAATCTGCCCGCCAAACCGGCGGTGCCCGAGATTGAAGTGTTTGAAGTTGCTTTGAAGCAGCCGGATGTCAGTCATTCGGTGCTGCGCCGCATCGATAAAGCCATGCCACGCCCCATCTTGTTCAACCTGCGGTTTGAGGGGCACACCCAACCAATTGCAGCCTACAAGCGGCCAAGTGATGCAGCAAGTGACCAGTGGGTGCTGGGGGACTACCATGCCGCGCCTTGGCAAAAAGACGGGGAAGCCCGGCCTGCATTGCCTATGGCGCTGGACTTGCAGGGCCTGTATGAGCAGCTTTTGCGACAGCACCTGGCCAGTCCGGCACGCGCGGGTGAGTCATTGCGCGATCAATTGGACAGGCTGACTGCGCTAGCCGTTAAGCGGGCTGAAGCAGACAAGTTTGAAGCCCGCCTGACCG
>JARXAU010000005.1 GCA_029865675.1 Rhodoferax sp. | reverse complement strand
TACATCAAGCGCGTCATTCCCACCTACGACATCATGGGCGAGGAAAGCCTGCTCAAGATTGAGGCCACGGCGGACCGCATCCTGGCCGAAGTGGGCCTGGACATTCGGGATGACGACGAAGTGCTGGCGATGTTTAAAAAGTCCGGTGCCAAGGTGGACGGCATGCGGGTGAAGTTTGAGCCCGGTCATTTGCGCGAAGTGCTCAAAACCGCGCCCAAAGAATTCACCCAGCACGCGCGCAACCCGGCGCATTCGGTGCAAATTGGCGGCAACAGCGTGGTGTTTTCGCCCGCCTACGGATCGCCCTTTGTGATGGACCTGGACCGGGGGCGGCGCTACGGCACCCTGGACGACTTTCAAAACTTTATCAAGCTGGCCTACAACTGCCCCTGGCTGCACCACAGCGGCGGCACCGTGTGCGAACCCACCGATGTGCCGGTCAACAAGCGGCATCTGGACATGGTCTATGCCCACATGCGCTATTCGGACAAAGGCTACATGGGCTCCATCACGTCTGAGGAGCGCGCCGAGGACTCGATTGCCATGAGCCGCATGCTGTTTGGCGCCGACTTTGTGGATAAAAACTGCGTGATTTTGGGCAACGTCAACGTCAACTCCCCGCTCTTGTGGGACGGCACCATGACCAAATCGGCCCGCGCCTACGCCCGTGCCAACCAGGCTGCTGTCATCGTGCCCTTTATTTTGGGCGGCGCCATGGGGCCGGTGACCAACGCCGGGGCCATTGCCCAGGCCCACGCGGAGACCCTGGTTGGCTGCGCCATGACGCAGCTCGAGCGGCCCGGTGCGCCGGTCATTTATGGCAACTTTTTAAGCAGCATGTCGCTGCGCTCGGGCTCGCCCACCTTTGGCACGCCCGAGCCTGCCATTGGCTCGATGGTGGTGGGGCAACTGGCCCGGCGGCTGAATTTGCCGCTGCGCTGCGCCGGGTCGTTCACCACGTCCAAGCTGCCTGACGGCCAGGCCATGCAGGAAAGCGTCATGTCCATGTTGTCCGCCGTGCACTGCGGCGCCAATTTCATCTTGCATTCGGCCGGATTTTTGGACGGCTTGCTGTCCATGAGCTACGAGAAATTCATGATGGACGCCGACTTTTGCGGCGCGCTGCACAGCTACCTGGGCGGCGTCACCGTGGACGACAACACCTTGGCCATGAACGCTTTTGAGCAAGTCACCCCCGGCGGCCACTACCTGGGCAGCGCCCACACCATGGCCAACTACACCACGGCGTTTTACGACTCCAGCATCTCTGACGACACGCCGTTTGAAACCTGGACCGAAGCCGGCCAGACCGACGCCGCCACCCGCGCCAACCGGCGCTGGAAGCAGTCCCTGGCCGACTATGTGGCGCCTGAATTGGACGTGGCGGTGGACGAATCCATCCGCGACTTTATGGACCGCAAAAAAGCCTCCATGCCTGACCAGTGGTATTGACAATCCGAGAAGCCCACCGAGAAAACCATGTCTAGCGCCCCTTCCAACGACCCCTTGCTCCAGCCCTTTCAGCTCAAGCACCTGCGCTTGCGCAACCGGCTGATGATCACCTCCCACGAGCCCGCCTACCCCGAGGACGGCATGCCCAAGGCCAAGTACCGCGCCTACCACGCGGAGCGCGCCAAGGCAGGCATTGCGCTGACCATGACCGCCGGTTCAGCAGCGGTGTCGCGCGACAGCCCACCGGTGTTCAACAACATCCTGGCCTACAAAGACGAGGTCGTGCCCTGGATGCGCGAACTCACCGACGCCTGCCACGAACACGGCGCCGCAGTGATGATTCAACTCACCCACCTGGGGCGGCGCACCAGCTGGTCCAAGGCCGACTGGCTGCCCGTGGTGTCCCCCTCGCACGAGCGCGAGGCCTCACACCGGGCCTTCCCTAAGCGCATGGAAGACTGGGACATTGCCCGCATCATCCAAGACTACGCCGACGCCGCCGAGCGCATGCATGCCGCAGGCGTGGACGGCCTGGAACTGGAAGCCTATGGCCACTTGATGGACCAGTTTTGGTCGCCGTCCACCAACACCCTGGACGCGCCCTACGGCGGGCCGCTGGAAAACCGGGTGCGGTTTACGCTGGAGGTGATTCAGGCCATCCGCAAGCGCGTGGGGCCGGACTTTATTTTGGGCGTGCGCGGCGTGGCCGACGAGGTGCGCCCCGGCGGCCTGACGCAAGACGAAGGCCTGGGCATTGCGCGCTACCTGGCCAAGTCGGGCATGGTGGATTTTTTGAATATCATCCGCGGCCACATTGACACCGATGCCGGGCTGACCGACGTGATTCCGGTGCAAGGCATGCGCAGCGCGCCGCACCTGGACTTTGCGGGCAGCCTGCGCGCGCATGTGGACATTCCCATCTTTCATGCGGCCAAGATCCAAGACGTGAACACCGCGCGCCACGCCATTGCCAGCGGCAAGCTCGACATGGTGGGCATGACGCGCGCCCACATGGCCGACCCGCACATCGTGCGCAAAATTGTGGAGGGGCGCGAAGACACCATCCGCCCCTGCGTGGGCGGCAACTTTTGCCTGGACCGCATTTACGCCGGGGGCGAGGCCTATTGCATCCACAACCCATCCACCGGGCGCGAACTCACCCTGCCCCACGCCATTGCGCCTGCGCCTACCCAGCGCCGAGTGCTGGTCATCGGCGCAGGCCCGGCCGGCTTGGAAGCTGCGCGCGTGAGCGCCGAGCGCGGGCACACGGTCACGGTGCTGGAGGCCGCGCCCAAGCCCGGTGGCCAGATTCGCCTCACCGCCTTGAGCCCTCGGCGCAAAGAGATGCTGAGCATCATCGACTGGCGCATGGCGCGCTGCGAAGAGCGCGGCGTGACGTTCCGCTTTAACACGCTGGCCGACGAAGCCAGCGTGTTGGCCGAGCGCCCGGACGTGGTCGTCATCGCCACTGGCGGCCTGCCGCACACCGAGGTGCTGGCCACCGGCAATGAGCTGGTGGTGTCCGCCTGGGACATCTTGGGTGGCGACGTGAAGCCGGGCCAAGACGTGCTTCTGTTTGACGACGCAGGCGACCACTCGGCCCTGCAAGCAGCCGAAGTGATTGCCCAAAGCGGCGCCCGACTGGAAGTGGCCACCCCCGACCGCACCTTTGCGCCCGAAGTGATGGCCATGAACCTGGTGCCCTACATGCGCAGCCTGCAAAAGCTGGACGTGACGTTTACCGTCACCTTTCGCCTGCAATCGGTGGCGCGCCACCCCACGCACAGCGGCAAACTGCTGGCCGTGCTGGGCAGCGACTACGGCGGCGTGCGCAAAGAGCGCGTGGTGGACCAGGTGGTGGTCAACCACGGCACGCTGCCGCTAGAAGACCTGTACTTTGCCCTCAAACCCCACTCCAGCAACCTGGGCGCGGTGGACTATGGTGCGCTGATTGCAGGCCAGGCCCAAACCGTGGCCAGCAACCCGGCGGGCAGTTTTCAGCTGTTTCGCATTGGCGACGCGGTGGCGGCGCGCAACACGCATGCGGCGGTGTTGGACGGCTTGCGCTTGGCGCGGGCGCTTTGAGAGCAGGTGTTGCGGGAAGGGGCCAATGGGTCAACGCACACTCACCGTACCGGCCTTCCACACTGGGTCTTGCCAGCGGTAAAACGCGCTGATGCTTCCCGGTTGGTCGGCCTGCTTTTCTATGTCCAGCGAGCTGGTACGCAGCACTTCAAAGCTGCGCTTGAACCGCCCGTCCACCTTAGCTTCGCGCGCGGCCAACATCTGCGACTTACCGGGCACCCAGCCTGCAAACTCCACATAGCCCAAGCTAGGATTGTCCAGGGCCGGGGGCATGACAGTGGCGGTCCAGCCGGTGGGGCTTTGCTGAAACACCCACATCTCGCGCCAGGTGTCTTGGGGCTGCACCGCCAGCGCCAGGGCCGTTGCCTCACGGTTCACGCTGACCGATGCAGGCCACACCACGCCATAGGTACAGCGCGTGATCAGCGCATTCTTGATGTCGTGCTTGGCATCCACCACATGCACGCAGGTCTCGCCCGGCTGGCCCGCGCTCACCCGCAGCGACAGCTGGGTAATGGGCTGCTTGGCTGGCTCCATCGGCGCTGGCTCCGCACCCCAGCGTGATGCACCCACGCGCACTGCGGCCTCGCTGTAGGCGTAAGCGTCAGAGTCACCTAGCTCGGTCTTGTTGATGGCCGCCAACTCTTGCACCGCACGGCTGGCGGCGGTTTGTACCGCACTGGGCGCCAGGTCGGGGCGGCGTGCACGCTGGTAGGCCAGGCTGGCCCACACACCCGCCTTGCGCAGGTGCAGGCGGTTCTTCAGCACCGCGGGCAGGTCGCGCAGCTCCACCCGGTCCAACACCTCGGCACGCCAGTTGTCCAAGGCAAAGCGCTCGCCCGGCGTCAGGTTGGGGGCCACGCAGTCGTGCCGGGTCAGGGCCAGCGCGGCAGTGGCTTTTTGGACGCCCGTGGTGGGCAAGGCCAGCACCCGGCGAAACGCGTCGCCCTTGTAGCAAAGCTGCACCTGCCCTTCGCGCTCAAAACTCAGCATTTCCACGCCGTAGCTTGCTGCCACTTCCAGGTGCGCGGCCAGGGTGTCGTTACCAGTTTTGCCCTGGTAGGCCGAGGCCCTGCGCGCCAAGCGCTCCGACAGCGTGCCCAGCGCATCAAATGCCTCGCCAATGCTGGCCTCGGGCGGCGCAGCCCGCAGGTAGGCCGCAGCGTAGGCGATACCCAGCGCCTCCGACCCCGGAGTGTCACGCAAAAAGCGCAGCACCGACAACAACTCCGGCGCGGCGTCAGGCGCGAGCGACTGGCTGCGCACCTGGGTGGCGCGCACATAGCCTGCGCGCTCGCGGCGGTAGTCGTACACCTGCAAGTAGTCGCCCTTTTGGCCCCGAATCTCCAGGCTGTCGCCCTGGGCCAGCGCCACTTGCTGGGGCGCGGACTCGCGGGGTGCGGAGCGCAGTGCAGATTGGTCCTGGGTGACGATGGCCACCACCAGCAGTGCCGATGCGATCATGTTATTGCTCTCCTTCTACGGAATCTTGCTCGCCAGCCTGGGCGCTCTTTTTGGCCACGGCATCCGACGGCTCAGCCGTGGGCTTGCCCAATCCCAGCAAGGCCGAGCCAATAAAGCCGCCGCTGGTTGAGGGTGGCGCAATGATCACCGTGATCTTGTCTGACAGCTTGTCGGCCATGGTCTTTTGGATCAGCAAGGGGTGTTTGGTGATCAGTTCGCCGTCACGCGCCATTTGCTCGGTGGCAATCTTGCCAATACGGTCTTGCCGGTAGGCCTCCGCATCCGCCAGGTTTTTGCGTGAATCCGCTTCGCCCGAGGCCTCAATACGGCGGGCCTGGGCGGTACCTTCGGCGGTTTTGATGCGCGACACCTTGTCGGCCTCTGCCTCAAGAGAGCGTTGCTCGATCTGCTTTTGCTTGAACGGCAGCACGTGCTTCATGGCCTCGGCTTGCGCTTTGGCGGCAATGATCTGCTCTTCCCCAGCGGCTTGTGCCGATGTCTCGCGGCGCACCTTGTCAGCCTGGGCTTCGAGTTCGGTTTGCTTGACCTGCTTTTCTTTCAGCTCCAAGCTGTAGCGCATTTTATCGGTGGCCAGCTCTTGCGCCAACAAATCCTCCATGCCGGCCTTGTAGTCCGGCGGCAAGTCCACCTTGCCCAGGGTTACGGCTTCAAGTTTGATGCCGTCTTTGGCCAGGCGGGGCTTGAGTTCGGCCTCGATCACTTGCTGAATTTCTGCGCGTTTAACGGAAAAAATCTCGCGCACGGTGTAGCGCGCCATGGTCTTGTAGAGCACGCCTTGCACCACCGGCTCCAGGATTTCGCCATTGATGTCATCTGGCAGGCCTAGAGCCATGGCCGAGAGCTTGGCTTCGTCTAAGGCGTAGCGCACAGAAATGTCCACGCCAATGGAGAGCCCTTCCACCGACTGAAACGGCGCCGCGCCGCTTGCGCTGTTGTTGGCCGTTGGGCGGTACAGCTGGTCACGCAAGGAAAAGCGACGCAGCGCGTGCAGGCCGGGCACCACCAACACCACGCCATTGCGCACCTCGGTGGACACACCGGTAAGCTGGTTCAGGCGTATGCCTACTTCGCCACGGCTAATGCTTTGGATGGGAGGCTGGACATAAATCCCATAGCCCACAAGCGCCAACACGCCCAGCGCAAGCGCACGGGTATGCAAGGGCGGCTGCGCCGCAGTTCTGCGCAAAAGCGCGCCAGTGCCTGTAGCGGCCTTGCGCACAGCGCCCTGAAAACCGGAAATGAATTGCTTGGCACGTTCTGACATGGTGAATTCCCTTTTTGACTGCTGATCTTCAAAACAATTCCGGTTTGCGTGAAGATCAGGCCGCGCACCGGTTTGGCATGGCGCAATGGTCTGCGCCAGGGGCACGAGCAAACAAGGCCGCTGCGGGGCAGGATTGCTCCCATGGCGTGAAGAAACCCTCACAAGCGCTGTGCGCTGGTGCTGCTAAGACCGGGGATACTGGAGGGCACGCAACGCAGGAATCTCCCATGTTCAAGGTCGCCGTCATTGAAGATGACCTCCCTACCAGCCAGCAGCTCACCGAGTGGATTCTTGGCGCCAAAGCGGGCATTCATGTGGACGCATGGTTCACCCGGGACGACGCAGAGGCCGCCATTGCCCGCGAGGCCTATGACCTGGTGGTGCTGGACATAGAGTTGGGCCGCGAGCGCAACGCAGGCATTGCCATCATCAACGCTATCAATAAAGGCCTGCACGGCACCCCCGTACTGGTGGTGTCGGCCATGCCTGCGGCGGTTTACCGCAGCATCATGAAGGCCTTGGACGCCTGGGACTACCTGCAAAAAACCACTTTCAGCGAAAGCGACTTTGTAGACACCTTTTTAGAAATCCTGCGCGCCACCCGAGAACGCAGCGTCGTAGAAGCCGCGCCGTCGGCCATTAACGAGCTGTCCATTGACCCCCTGCGCCAACGCAGCGCGCTGTGGCGCGGCAAGCGCATCAACCTGCCGCTGACGGCGCAGCGCATTTTGGCGGCGCTTTACCAGCGCCGGGGCCAGGTGGTGTCTTACGACGAGCTGTTTGAAGTGGTCAAAAGCGGGCGCAACCGGGACAATATCCGCAAGCACATTAGCACCATTCGCGAAGCCTTTCGCGAACTCGACAACGGCTTTGACCGTATCGAAAACATTCCCATGCGCGGCTTTCGCTGGTCCGATGCACCCCCTGCCCCATGAATGCGCAGCTGCAAACTACGCTGATCTGGCTGGCGTCATTCCGGCTGCGGGCGCTGTTTCGCGGCGCGTTTTTGCTGCTGGCGCTGGCTACCCTGGTGATGGCGGTGTATGTGCTGCAAGAAGAAAAGCAGCGCAGCTACGACAACTACCAACAAAGCTTTGACAAAACCAAGCAGCAGATTGCGGCGCAACTGCGCCACCCCACCGGCCAGCTGGCGCTGCTCAACCCGTCGGAAGAACTGACGCCCACGACACCTTTGCATCCGGTGTTGCTGCCCTTCTCGGCCATTGACTTTGACGACCAAAACAAGGTGCGCAATGCGGTGGAGATGACTGGTTGCCTGGTGCAGTACCCGCATTACGGCAGCCTGTGCGTTGCCATTGGCAACAATCCATGGGCCGGTGGCTTTATTTACGCCGCCGGCACTTTTGCCAGCCCGACCCTTGTGCCCCACAGCATAGGCGATAAATACCTGGACCAGGCGCACCGCCTGCGGGTAGAGGCCAATGTGCGGGGCCGCACTTACCGGTGGATTGCCCCTTTTGAGGCCCTGCAAGACCCTGCCAACGCGCAGCGCGAGGGCTTGCGTGGGCGGTTCACCGGCTATGTGGACATTGGCAGCCGCGACTACACCGGCGCACGCACCCTGCGCGACTTTAGGGGCTGGGTCTGGCAAGGCGGCGATTGCCTGGACAGCGCTGTGCTGCCAGACCAGGATTGCGAGAAAAAGTCCTTTTTCTCGCTGCGTCTGCCTGTGGGCGTGCTGCGCGACGCCCTGTTCCAGAAAGAAAAGCCTCTATGGCCGCCGCAGGACCTGGCGCAAATGCGGGTGCGTGTTGAAGTGCTGGCGCCGGGAGACGCGGGTGTGGTGTTTGACAGTAACGCGGAAGGCGCGCTTGCGCCCTTTGCACTGGCGGACCTGCGCGCCCAGTTGCTTCCTGGCGAGACGCTGCGCATTCGAAAAACCAACGCGCCCGGCAACGGACCCAGGGCTCCCATGCCGCCCGAAATCATCAGCCTGCGTGGCATAGACGCGTCAGACGCCCATTCATCCTCCTTGCTCACCCGGCTGATTCGGCACCTGCCGGTGGACAGCTACGACGCACCCCTGGTGGCGCAAGATGAAATTGCCACGCCTTTGGGCAACTACACCCTAGAGCTGCAAGGCGACGCGCGCAGCGTCAACCGCAGTTTGAGTGCGGTGGCAACACGCCTGTCGTGGTTTGTGGGCGCCATGCTGCTGGCCATCGTGCTGGCCTGGCTGGTTATTGAGGTGGGCATCATCCGGCGCATTGCACGCCTTAGCCGCCGATCGCGTGATTTGTCCAAAACCGTCAAGACCACTGGCGGGCTGGAACACTTTGATCTGGCCGACTTGCGTGGCAACGACGAGCTGGGCATTCTGGCCAACGGCCTGAACGACCTGCTGCGCCGCGTCAAAGAAGACGCCGAGCGCGAACGCATCCGCGCGGAGCAAGAAAAAGACATGTGGCACGCTGTGGGCCACGAGATCATGTCGCCGCTGCAGTCGCTGATGGCTTTGCACCGCAACGATCAAGACCCCAGCCTGCGCTACATCCAGCGCATGCAGCAGGCGGTGCGCATCCTCTACGGCAGCGCCAGCCCCAGCGAAGCCTTTCAAACCAGTACGCTGGCCGTGCAAACGGTCGATCTGCATCGCTTCTTGCAAACCGTGGCCGCCAACTCTGCCAGCGTGAATATCGCCAACGTGCGCTACACCAGCGCCAGCGGCCCCGTGCTGGTGCGCGCAGAAGAATACGCGCTGGAAGACGTGGTGACCCACGTCTTGCACAACGCCAAACGCTACCGCACGCCCGGCAGCGCCATCACCTTGGACCTGCACACCACCGAAACCGAGGCCACCGTCACCATCCACAACACCGGCTCGCACATCACACCCGACATGCTGAGCAAGATTTTTGAGTACGGCGTGTCGGACCAGCCCGAATCAGGCGCCGACGGCAACCGCGGCCAGGGCTTGTTTGTGGCCAAGACCTACATGGCCAAGATGGGAGGCACGATCACCGCACGTAATGAGGGGGATGGGGTTACCTTCGCTCTGGCCTTGCAGCGTGTTCTGGGCAGTGCCTAAACCGCCCAGCCATGCCCAACCACGCAGAACACAGCGTGTCGCAGTCTGCGCTGTAGCAGGAATCCGCACGGGCGTAAGGTCGGCCAAACCCAGAACTTTCAAGCATCCCGAATGGCCACCCCAAAAAACCCGCATATGAATGTGGTCCGTCACCCCCTATCTCTTTTTGCGGCGATCAAGGGCGTGGCCGCCATCGCGGCCAGCGCGGGCGTATGCCCTGGTCGGCCACTTTCACTGGAACCCGCAGGCCCAATACCCCCGCTTGCTCTTGGCAGATACCGAACTGCTTGCCAGCACCGGCGTGCGCCAAGTCGTGCTCTTGTTGTGGGCCTACGCCGTAATCCGTTTGATCAAGGACTACGCGGTGTGTGGAAAGACCGCGCCAGGGCAGGTTGGCTTGCTGCAGTGTCTGGCGCGGTGTACCTGCCCACAGAACTGAGCCACCTCATCGGGTCTGCCACACCTGTGAACGCGGCGGTGCTTGAGAGCAATGTGGCGGTGTTGGCCCATACGGTGATCCGATTGCTGCGCCGCAGGGCACAACGGGCAGCAGTCCTGGACGGGCAGACCGTGCGAAACGAACCTAAGAGGTTCTAGTGACTGCTGCCCATCGAGCGCCGGCCCAAGCCTGGTACAGACGCAAAAGCCGCTCAGACGGGGCGTGATCGGCATCACTTATGTTCACTTCCATCGCAGCCTTGGCGATGCGGTTGGGTAGGAGGGTGCCGTTTGAAAGCGTAAGCGGGTAAAAAAGATTCTTAGACCCACAAGAGCTTGACGCTCCCCTTGGATGGAAAAACAGCTTGCGCGCGCCTCAGGCCGCGTTTTTTCGCTTGTTCTCGATTTGCTGACGAAGCTCTTCCATCATGAACTCCGCGTTGGATACATAGGGGTTCACCTTGATCGCGCGCTCCATCAATTCAAGTGCGCGCTCGGGGCTCCCCTGGTCGGCCAGCATTTGGGCATAGCCGACCAAGGCGCCGAAATGCTGAGGTATGCGTTTGAGCACTTCCTCGCAGTCTTTCATCGACAGCGCGTATTGGCCCGTCATGTAGTAAACCGTTGCCCGCTTGTTCCAGCCTTCCGCGAACTGGGGGCGCTTGGCGATTATTTTGGAGAATATGTCTTGCGCCTCGGCCAATTCCCGCGCGTTCATTGCCTCAATTCCTTGCTGGTACAGGCGGTCGATCGCCGCGTCTCCTGAGCGCCCCCACAGCTGCCACACCGTGGCAAGGGCTACTTGCCGTACCGACAGCTCGCTGTCACCCAAAAGCGGGTACACCCAGCGGGCGTCACGCGCTTTTCCCAATTGCAAAAGCCGACCCATGGCTTGCGTACGGCGCTCTGGGTCGGGGTCTTTCAGGGCTTTGCGCGCTTGTTGGTAGTTCTGTGGCGTGTCTGTCGCCGCCTGCAACGGGGTCGCAGCACACCACAAAGCAAACCACACGCAAAGCATGGCGAGGGACAGAAAACGCTGGAACATCAGGGTCACGGTAGGCCTTTCGCAGTAGGTGCGAACGAGCATACCCGAGGACGGGTGTTGCATCTTCCCTTGAAGTGATGGGGAAAGCACGATCGCCCACACCGCAGGTCAACACGGTCTTAGCGGCACCTGCCACGCGGTCAAGCCGGTTGCTACTGGGTTGGACCTCGCCGTTTGGAGGGCAGAGTCGCCTCCACTGTGGGTAAATCGACCATCAGGGACGTGCCGGGGACGGTGCACCCGGTGTCGCAGCATTTACCCGGTTGGCGGTTTTGTGTAATGGCGCGAGCGGGGTCGTGGGGCGCTGGGGCGGCGGAGCCATCTGCAGCGATACCGCGCTCAAGCAGGCGCTCAACCAGCTCCACCTTAGAGCCTATGGGGTAGTTGCGGTAAATCTCCTGCTTCATGGCAGCGGGCGAGCCCCCTCCGTGCAGGCTGATGACCGAATACCAGCCGGCCTGGTAACCGGCGGTCAGGTCCTCCATAAAGCGCGCCGTCTGAATGCGCTGCTCATAGGGCACGTCTGGGTTAGCACGCAGCACTTCGCTGAGTTTGGCACCGGTTTCGGGGTTGTGGTCCTCGTCCGGGCCGGGCAAGGTGACGATGAGGCCACCGCTGACATAGTGAGCGATACGGTGCATGTCATAAATTTTGGTGGCCAGCAGGAGTTTGCCGATGTTAGAGAACACCGCATCAGGCACAAAACTGCGGCTGTAGGGGTCTTCTTTGCCGTAAACGCTGGCGGCCACGCCGCAGGCGAAAAAGCTTTCGGTGATGGTGATGAGCTCCACCATTTGTTCGCGCAAATGGCTTTCTTGGCCCGGGTCAAATCCATTGGCTTCGCACATCAACGCGCCAGCGCCTATGAGCAAGTCGCCAAATCCGGCACGCGCACCGATGCAGGTGTGGCGGTGGTGGGTGGCATAGTTGTAGGTCAAGTAGCCCGAGTGCTCCCACTCGCCCGCGTAAAAAACCGCGTCCATGGGAACAAATACTTGGTCAAACATGCACACTGCTGTGCTTTGTCCGTACTTGCTGCTAAACAACGCGGCACCATGCTCGGGCTGGCCGGGGCGGCCAGCGGGGCGGGCAATGATGGTCAGGCCTATCGCGTCAATCGGCACCGCGCAGCACACGGCAAAGTCGGCATCGGCTTGCCCCATGTTTCGGCACGGCATGACCAGTAACTCGTGCATATACGGCGCACCGGTGACGATGGCTTTGGTGCCCGAGATGCGGATACCGCGTTGCCCGTTGTGTACCGCTTTGTAATCGACCACGTGGACGTAACTGTCGCGATTGCCTTGCTGGTGCGGGCGCAGCCCCCGGTCGCCTTTGGCATCGGTCATGGCCACACCCAGAGTCAAGTCTTGGTCTTGCACGCGGTGCAGGTAGTTCAAAAATCGGGCGCTGTGGTCAATGCTTCCCTTGGCGTCATCCATGCGCGCACTCACCTGGCCAATGGCGTTTAAAGCGTCGTGTGTAAGGTAACGCTGGGCGCAGCCGGTTTCTTGGCAAACCAGGCGCACCGCCTCTAGCTTGTTGAGCAAGTCGCCAGCGCTGTGATTGATGTGGGAAAGGCGGTTCACAGTTTTGCCGCTGCTTTGCTGCACCGCTGTCATGAGTTTGGCGTGCTGCGGCTTAAGCGCGTAGTCATACGTCAACCCAATGGCATTGATACCGGGTGCAAAGCCGGGTTCGTCGGCTACCGATTCGATCAGGCGGCCATCGAGAAAAACGCGAGGGCGGTAGCGCCGCAACGATTCGCGGTAATCCCGCCCGCTCATTAAAAGCGCGGCGGGGCTGGGCATGTTCATGGCATTTCCTTGGTACACAGACAAGACGGCGCAATATAGCGGAAGGCAGCAAACACCAAAGTGGCCATTTGCCAGAGGGGGCTGGCGGCTGAACTGACAGCGCCCAGCGTGCTGCAACTGCGCCGCCGAGGCCGTGTTACGGCGGCTGTATGACGTAGATTGAAATAAAAATGTCACATTTGCACATTAACTTGGTTGCGCTTCCTCCCGCCCTCTTCCCCTACACAGGAAATTTTTATGAACTTCAAACCTACCGTCTTGGCCGTCGCCGGTCTGTGTCTTGGCCTGGCGTCCACCGCTTTTGCCCAGGAAAAAACCTTCCGCTTGCTGACCTGGGCCGACTATGCGCCCGCGGCCATCGTCGAGCAGTTTGAAAAGGAATCTGGCTACAAGGTCGAAGTCACCTTGTCCAACAACGAAGAAATGATCTCCAAGCTGCGTGCCACCGGCGGTGCTGGCTTTGACCTGGCCCAGCCCTCGCAAGACCGCATTACCGGACCGCAAAAAGAGTTTGGCATTTACAAGCCCATGGACCTGAGCAAAATCAAGTCCGATCTGTTCATCCCCTCCATGCTGGACGCCACTAAAAAGAACACCACGCAAGACGGCAAGGTGTACGGCATGCCCCACATCTGGGGCACCGAAGGCCTGGTGGTCAACACCAAGCTGACCAAAATGTCCGACTACACCGACCTGTGCCGCGCCGATGTCAAGGGCAAAGTGTCCATGCGCCTCAAGCGCCCCACGCTGATTTCGTTTGCCTTTGCCGCTGGCAAAGACCCGTTTGCCCTGTACAACGACCCCAAGGCCTACACCGCCTTGATGGAAGAAGTGGGTAAAACGCTGATCGCCTGCAAGCCAAACGTCAAGTTTTACTGGGACAACAAAGACCAATTGCTCAACGGCATGCGCACCAACGAGATCGTCGCCGCCCAAATGTGGGACACCGGCGGCTGGAAGCTCAATGGCGAGATCGCCGACATTCAGTACATCGCGCCCAAGTCGGGAGCCACCGGCTGGATTGACACCTTTGCCATTCCTGCCAAAGGCAAGAACGACGCAGCGGCCTACGCCTGGATCAACTTCAATATGCGCCCCGAAATCGCTGCCAAGGTGGCAGGCTCGGCTGGCAACTTCACTGCCTCTAAGGGCGCAGATGACCTGACCTCGGGCAAGCTCAAAGAGCAGTTCAAGGCCAGCTTCCCAGAAGCCGCCATCAAGAACATCAAGTGGTACCCCGCGGTTCCTGCGGGCCTAGAAGAAATCGAAGGCCGCATTTTGGACCGCGTGAAAGCGGCGCAATAAGGCAAACCTGGGGCGCACGCCAGCTGGCAGGTGTTAAACGCTTTGCCATAGACTGCGCCGCTGATGGCCCCGCCCGCCCGCAAGGGCGCAGCGGGGTTTTTTTATTGCGAATGTCTGGAGCCACGCCATGAACGACGAAGAAAAATACATCGCCCGCACCGAGCGCATGCTCACCCGCTGGTCCGGCCAGCGCCTGCCGGTCACGCGCAAGCAAACCACCGAGGGTGATGTGATGCGCCACACGCCGCCTGCGGTGGGCGAGTTGGACGTGGAGAGCGGCCAGTACCTGGAGCCCGCCCGTCCGCTGCCCATTCTGGCGAGCTGCGACGTGCTGGTGGTGGGGGCCGGACCCGCAGGCCTGTCAGCCGCGCTGGCGGCCAAGCGTGCCGGCGCGGACACCATCATCTTGGAGCGCTTTGGCTGCTTTGGCGGCGTCATCACCACCGTGGGCATGGAGACCTTGGCCTGGTACCGCTACGAGGGCACGGTGGAGGGCGAAGGCATTGGCATTGAGATGGAACGTATTGCTGCGCAAATGGGCGGCTCCATCAAGTGGCCGTACAACGACAGCCAGTGCCTGGACGCGGATTTCTTCAAGGTCGTGGCGGACCGCCTGATTACCGAGGCGGGCGTGCGGCCCATCCTGCACTGCATGGCCGTGGACGTGATTTTTGAAGAAGGCAGCAATCGCCTCAAGGGCATCATCACCGAGAGCAAGTCCGGCCGCCAGGTGGTGCTGGCCAAGCGCATCATCGACTGCACCGGCGACGCCGACATTGCCCACCTGGCGGGTGCGAGCTACCGCAAAACGCCTAAGGACAAGATGTTGGGTGTGACCACGGTGTTCAACGCCAGCGGCGTGGACAAGCAAAAGTTTTTGCAATACACCGAAGACCAGCCGGCCACCTACGCCGACTGGAGCCGCACCTGGGACCAAGAAACCACCGGTAAGGAAGACGCGCTGCGCAGCCCCTACCTGGACAAAGAGTTCGACACCGCCCGCGAACTGGGCGTCATCCCCGCCCACACCACCAACCTGGGCGGCTCCTGGTCGGCGCTGACCGAGGCGGGTGAGGCCACCAACCTCAACCTGGCGCACCTGAGCGGCTTTGACTGCACCGATGTGATGGACCTGACCAAGGCCGAAATGCAAGGTCGCCAAGAAGCCCTGTACGCGCTGATGGCGCTCAAAAAAGTGGTGCCTGGCTTTGAGAACGCCAAGCTACGCAACTTTGGCATGACGCTAGGCACGCGCGACTCGCGCAAGATCATTGGCCGCTACAACTTAAGCAGCGAGGACGTGCGCAACCAGGCCAAGTTTGAAGACTCGGTGGGCATATTCCCCGAGTTCATTGACGGCTACAACGTGCTGATATTGCCCACCACGGGCCGCTACTTTGAGGTGCCCTACGGCTGCATGGTGCCGCTGGAAGTGGACAACCTGCTGGTGGCCGGGCGCTGTGTGGCGGGCGACATGGTGTCCCACGCGGCCATGCGCAACATGATGGCTTGCACTGTGACTGGCCAAGGCGCGGGCGTGGCTGCGGCGGTGTCACTGCAACAAGGCCAATCCACGGCAGAGGTGGACTTGAGGGCCATACAGGCCGAACTCGAACGCCAAGGCGTGCGTTTGCACTGAGCTGGTTTCCATGACCCAGGCCTCTGACACCGACCTGCAAACCTTGGGGGTGAGCAAGCACTACGGCGGCTTTGCGGCGGTGGCCGACCTGTCGTTTAGCGTGGCACGCGGCAGTTTTTTCAGCATTCTTGGGCCCTCGGGCTGCGGCAAAACCACCTTGCTGCGCATGATTGCCGGCTTTCAAAGCCCGGACCAAGGCGACATCGTGATCGGCGGCAAGTCCATGCACGGCGTGCTGCCCAACAAGCGCCCGGTCAATATGGTGTTTCAGCACCTGGCGCTGTTTCCCATGATGTCGGTGGGCGACAACATTGGCTACGGCCTGGCCCGCCGGGGCGTGGCGGCGTCTGAGATCAAACGACGCGTGGGCGAGATGCTGGAGCGTGTGAGCCTGCCCGGCGCGCAGGCCAAGCGCATTGACCAGCTCTCGGGCGGGCAAAAGCAGCGGGTGGCGATTGCCCGCAGCCTGGTGCTGGAGCCCACTTTGCTCCTGCTGGACGAGCCGCTGGGCGCGCTGGACCTGAAACTGCGCGAGCACATGAAGATTGAGCTCAAGCAGTTGCAGGCCGCCTTTGGCACCACTTTTGTCTACATCACGCACG
>JARXAU010000136.1 GCA_029865675.1 Rhodoferax sp. | reverse complement strand
GAGTTCACCTACTGCACGTTGGGCGAGCCGCTTAACGTTGAGAAGCTGCTCAGCGGCGCGCACCTGCCCGCGTTTGACGCGCTGGGCGCCTGGCTTTTTTATACCGCCACCGGCGGCACGCTCTTGCCCGCGCCCAAAGACGCGCCCCCGTGGTACCTGGGCGAGGCCAAGGATGCCCATGTGTGGCTGGTCTACGCGCCCGAGCTGGGTTTTCTGAAAAGCCCCGACGCCGCCCTGACCCTGAGCCGCGCCCAAGGCTTTGCCGACTGGGGCCGTGCCCGCGCCGCAGCGCAGGGCGCAGACGCCCCCGCGCCCAAGCGCCACTTGGTGTTCGCCCCGGCCAAATACCTGAGCAACAAACAGCTGCTTGAACTCGGCGTGGACTATTGCCCGCTGCCGTTTGCGCTTTATCGGGAGGGGTGAGATGCATTCTGACCAGACACAACTTCAGCTGCGCAAGTTTGCGGATGCCTTGGCCACGCTGAAAGACACCGCAGCCGATGATGAAGACCGTAAGACCCGGGATTCATTGCTGCTGCGCTATGTCTACACCTTTGAAATGGCTTGGCAGTCCATGCGCGCGGTGTCGCAAGACCGAGGCGACGATGAGACTCCTCGGGTGGCGTTTGCCGCGCTGGAGATGGGCTTTAAGCTGGGCTACATCCGCAATGCAGCGCTTTGGAAGCGCCTGCGTGAAGGCCGTAATGGTGTGAGCCATGCCTACGACGAAGCCATGGCCGTTGCCTTGGCGGCCATGGTGCGGGTGGACGCTATTGCTGAGTTTGAGCGGCTCTTAGCCCATTTGCAGGCACAAGCGTGATGGATGAAGCGCAGGCCTTTGGAATAGACCCGCAGACGACCGCAAGTCTGCAGGCGTGCCTGGCACGGTTTCCAGGGGTCGATCGGGTGTGGGTGTACGGCTCGCGTGCGCGGGGCGACTTTCGCACCAGCTCCGATATTGACTTGATGGTGGATGCGCCCAGCTGGACCGAGCAAGACTTCACGCCCTTGTGGGCTGCCGTGGATGACTTGCGCCTGTTGCAAGGCGTGGACATTGCACTGTGGCGGCCCAGCCTGAGTGCGGAGTTTCGCGCGCAAATCGAACGCGACCGGCAAGTATTCTGGCAACCCCGCCGCCACGCCATCAACGCCGCTGGCGTGGGCGCGGTGCAGCTCAAGCCCTTCCAAAGCACCACGCTGGAGTTGTTGGACACCTATCTCAACGAACTCAAAAAGCACAAGGCGCAGTCCGACGCCGCGCAGAGTGCTTTGCGCGCCATGGAGGGCATGGAAGACGTGCTGCGCCAGGCGGGCGACTTTCCTAAAAAGACCTGGAGCGTGCTCAAAGACGCGGGCAAGCTGCCCGGCGCGTTTGCCGCGCAGCCGCACAGCAGCCGCTTTGACGGCGCGGGCCGCGCCATTCCGAATGTGTGCCTGAAGATTCCGACCGGCGGGGGCAAAACGCTGCTGGCTGCGGCCAGTGTGGGCCGGGTGTTTTCGCACTATTTGCAGCGCCACACGGGCCTGGTGCTGTGGGTGGTGCCCAACGAGGCGATTTACCAGCAAACCCTCAAGACCCTTAAAAACCGCGACCACCCCTACCACCAGATGCTCAGCGTGGCGGGTGCGGGCCGGGTGAAGGTGCTGGAGAAAAACGCGCCGCTGTCCAAAATTGACACCGATTCACACCTGTGCGTGATGCTGCTGATGCTGGCAGCCGCTTCGCGCAAGAACAAAGAGACGCTGCGCTTTTTTCGCGACCGGGGCAATGTGCTGGGCTACACACCGCGCGAGGACGATATCGAAGCGCACTGGAGCCTGCTGCAAGCCGTGCCCAACCTGGACGCCTACACGTCTTGGGGCACCAGCCAAGAGGAGGCGCGTGCCACCAAGGGCAGCATTGTGAAAAGCTCGCTGGGCAATGTGATGCGCCTCTTGCGCCCTATGGTGGTGATCGACGAGGGCCACCACGCTTACACCGAGACGGCGCTGGCCACCCTAGACGGCTTTAACCCCTGCTTTATGCTGGAGCTATCCGCCACACCGCGCGTGGGTTCGGCCAAGGGCAGCGGCTCCAACATCTTGGTCAACGTGCGCGGCACCGACTTGGACGAGGCCGAAATGATCAAGCTGCCCATCCACGTGGACATGCGCGGCTGGAACGACTGGCAGGCGTGTTTGGCCAGCAGTCTAGAGCGGCTGGACGCATTGCAGCAGGAGGCCGCAACGCTGCAAAGCGACACCAACCGCTACATCCGCCCCATCTTGCTGGTGCAAGTGGAGCGCACCGGCAAAGACATGCGCGACGCGGGCTTCATCCACGCCGAAGACGCCAAGGCCTATTTGATGCAGCTGGGTCTGACCGAGGCGCAAATTGCCATCAAAACCTCCGAGCGCAACGACCTGAACGCGCCCGAGAACATCGATCTGCTGTCCCCCCAGTGCGCGGTGCGCGCCATCATCACCAAGCAGGCGCTGCAAGAGGGCTGGGACTGCCCCTATGCTTATGTGCTGTGCGCGCTGGCGGCGGGCAAAGACATTCGGGCCATGACGCAGCTTATGGGGCGCATCCTGCGCCTGCCGCACGTGGCCAAAACGGGCCGCGCTGCGCTGGACGCCTGCTATGTGCTCTGTCACAACGCCAAGACGGGCGAGGTGGTGAAGGCCATCAAACAGTCGCTAGAAACCGAGGGCATGGGCGACCTGGGCCTGGAGGTGAACGCGCCGGGTGTGCAGGCGGTGACGCAAAAACAAACCTTCAGGCGCCGCCCGCAGTTTGCGCAGCTCAGCCTCTATTTGCCGCGCGTCACCTGGGTGGAGAACGACGCGATGGGCAGCAAGCTGCGCCGCGAGCTGGCATACGAGAGCGACATTTTGGCGGGGGTCGATTGGAGCGGTGTGCACATCGACGCCCTGGCCCAAGGCTGGGCGCCCGATGCCCGTGACCGCCTGGGCCAGCAACTGCAGCTCGGCTTGGACCTGCTGCGCGCCACCCCGAAAGACCCGCAAACCGGGGCACCGGTGGAGGACGTGGACGCAGCCGAACTGGACCGCGCCCGCTTGGTGCGCGGCGTGTTGGACATTGTTCCCAATGCCTGGATAGCCTGGTCGGTGGTAGATGCCGTGCTGGCGCGCTTGATGGCAGCCGGATACGCCGAGCACAGCTTGGCTGCAAGCAGCGCGTCGCTGCTGGAGCGGCTGCGCATGGACCTGGAGGCCGAGCGGGACCGGCTGGCGCTGGCCGTTTTTCAGGGCCATATGGCGCGTGGTCAAGTGGAGTTTCAGCTGCGCGCCGACGCTACCGACTACGCGCTGCCCTCGGAATTTGCCTTGGAAATTTCAGACAAACCCCAAGCCATGGTGCGTGACGACGCCAAACTGGTGGAAAAAAGCCTGTTTGAACCCGCCCTGGCAGCGCTTACCGACTCTGGCCTAGAGCGCGACGTGGCGTGCTACCTGGACAGCCAGGCGGCAGTGCAATGGTGGCACCGCAATGTGGCCAAGGCGCAATACGGCTTGCAGGGCTGGAAGCGCAACAAGGTCTACCCCGACTTTGTGTTTGCGCGCGCCACAGGCCTAGACGCAAGCGTGGGCGGCAGCACCATGGTCGTTTTAGAAACCAAGGGCTTGCACCTGGCCGGCTCTAGCGACACGCAGTACAAGCAAGCGCTGTTAGAGCGCCTTACGCAAGCCTTTGCCGACCGCCGTATGGAGCGCGCGGGCGCGGTGGAGTTGGTCAACCCAGCGGGCGGCGGTGCATCCACCGTGCTGGACATGGTGTTGGAGGGCGATTGGCGCGGAACGCTGAACGCCCGGTATTTCGCTGCCCCGTCCGTATGAACGACGACGAAGCCCCCAGCAATCTGATCGCCCTGCTCGGCGGGGAGGCTGCGCTGCACGCGCTGGTAGAACGCTTTTACGACCTGATGGAGCTGGAACCCGACTACGCGGCCTTGCGCGCCGCCCACGGCGCGCTGCTCACGCAAGCGCGGCAAAAGCTGTTTTGGTTTTTGAGCGGCTGGATGGGCGGGCCGCAGTACTACACCGAGCGTTTTGGCCACCCCCGGCTACGGCTGCGGCACATGCCGTTTTCCATCGGCATTTTGGAGCGCGACCAGTGGCTGGCTTGCATGGACCAGGCGATGGGCGAGTTGCAGGTGGATGCAGCGCTGCGCCAGCGGCTGCGGGAATCGTTTTTTCAGACGGCGGACTGGATGCGCAATCGGTAAACCCATCGCCTTCTTGCTGATTGCGCTCGTCTACCATCGCGCTTTTCCCATGACCACTTTCGCCGAAAGCGCACACACCGCGCTGCAACTCATTGCCTCCTTAGACCCCGCCTTGCTGGCCATCGTAGGCCGCTCGCTGGCGGTAAGCGCTTGCGCTTGCGCGTTGGCCTGCAGCCTGGGGCTGGCGCTGGGCGCCTGGCTGGGCGTGGCGCAGTTTGCCGGGCGTGGCGTGGTGCTTACGTTGCTCAACACCAGTCTGGCTATTCCGTCGGTGGTAGTGGGGCTGCTGGTGTACTTGCTGCTGTCGCGCTCGGGGCCGCTGGGGTATTTGGGCTGGTTGTTCAGCTTCAAGGCCATGGTGCTGGCGCAAACCGTGTTGGTGCTGCCCATGGTGACGGCGCTCACCCGCCAAACGGTGCAAGACGCTGAACAACAGCACGGCGAACAACTGCGCTCGCTGGGCGCGCCCACCGCGCTGCGCGCCGCCTTGCTGGCCTGGGACGAGCGCCACGCGCTTTTGGTAGTGGTGCTGGCGGCGTTTGGCCGTGCCATATCGGAGGTGGGCGCGGTGATGGTGGTGGGCGGCAATATTGACGGTTTTACCCGCGTGATGACCACGGCCATTGCGCTGGAAACTTCCAAAGGCGACTTGCCCCTGGCGCTGGGCTTGGGCTTGGTGCTGCTGTGCGTGGTGCTGGTGCTCAACCTGCTGGTAGCGCTGTTGCGGCGCTGGCACATAGGCGGTCAATCCGCCCACGCGCTGCGCCCCGGGCTGGCACTGTGAGCGCGCTTGTCACTCTGACCCAAGCGGGCGTGCAACTGGGCGCTGATGGCCGCAGTCTGGCGCGTTCGCGCAGCGGCCACGCCAGCGCGCTGGCGCCCGTCAGCCTGACGGTGCCCGCCGGTGAGCGCGTGGCCCTGGTGGGTGCGAACGGCTCGGGCAAAAGCACGCTGCTGCGCTTGCTGCACGGTTTGCTAGCCCCCACCCAAGGCCAGCGCCAAGCCGCACCCGCGCTGCGCCAGGCCATGCTGTTTCAGCGCCCGCACCTGCTGCGCACCACAGTGCGGCGGCAGGTGGCGCTGGCCCTATGGCTGCGCGGTAGCCCGTGGCGGCACGCCCAAGAGCAGGCGTTGGCGGCCTTGCATGCGGCGGGTTTGCAGGAGCTAGCCCGGCGCAGCGGCCCCACGCTCTCGTTGGGCCAGCAGCAGCAAGTAGCGCTGGCGCGCGCTTGGGCGCTGGAGCCGCAGTTGCTATTGCTCGACGAGCCCACTGCCAGCTTGGACCCGCACGCCAAGGCCGAGGTGGAGGCGCTGATGCAGCGCTTTGCCAGCAGCCGCGCCGACGCCACCTTGGTGTTTGCCAGCCACAACCTGGGCCAGGTCAAACGCCTGGCGCAACGGGTCATTTACCTGGACCGCGGCCAGTTGCTGGCCGATATGCCGGTGCATCAGTTTTTTGACGCCGCCGTGCTGCAAGCGCATTGCCCGGCGGCCCATTTGTTCGTCAAAGGGGAACTTTTGTGACATCGTCTTTTTGCCGCGTATTGGCGCTTTCCGTCGCGCTGGGTGCCAGCGCTGTTGCGGCCCAGGCCGAACCCATCGTCATGGCGTCCACCACGTCCACCGAGCAGTCCGGCCTGTTCGCCCACCTGCTGCCCGCGTTTACCCAGGCCACGGGCGTCCAAGTGAAGGTGGTGGCCCTGGGCACCGGCCAGGCCATTGACATGGGCCGCCGGGGCGACGCCGACGTGCTGTTCGTGCACGACCAGGTGGCTGAAGAAAAAATCGTGGCCGAGGGCTTTGCGCTCAAGCGCTTTGCGGTGATGTACAACGACTTTGTGCTGGTCGGCCCCGCTGCCGACCCCGCTAAAACACGGGGCAAAGACATTGCCGCCGCGCTGGCCAAAGTCAGCACCGCCAGCGCGTCTTTTGTGTCACGCGGCGACAAAAGCGGCACCCATGCGGCCGAACTGCGGTTTTGGAAGCTCACCGCTGCGCCCGAGGTCAAAGGCAGTGGCTACAAAGAATGCGGTTGCGGCATGGGCCCGGCGCTCAATATGGCTTCATCCACCGGCGCCTACGTGCTCACCGACCGGGGCACCTGGCTGAGCTTTAAAAACCGGGGTGACTTGGCGGTGCTGGTGGAGGGCGACAGCCGCTTGTTCAACCAGTACGGCGTGATGGTGGTGAATCCTGCCAAACACCCGCATGTGAAGGCAGCGGATGCGCAAAAGTTCGTGGATTGGGTGACCTCAGGCCCTGGCCAGGCCGTGATTGCGGCCTACAAAATCGACGGCCAGCAGCTGTTTTTTCCGAACGCGGCGAAATAGCTTTGGCGCTTGGCGCAAGCCGGTGTGCCGCTAAGCCGCAGTGCGCGCGCCTCGGCGCACCGGTTGCAGCAACACCACCAGCGCCCCGGCGCCACCTTGGGACGGCTGGGCTTGCACAAAGGCCACCACTTCGGCCTTTTGCACCAGCCAGCGCTGCACTTTGTCTTTGAGCACCGGGGTTTTGCCCGGCGATCCCAGGCCTTTGCCGTGCACCACGCGCACACAGCGTATGCCTTGTTTGTGCGATTCGCGGATAAAGCTGCCCAGCGCCTCGCGCGCCTCGTCGCTGCGCAGGCCGTGCAAGTCCATTTGGCGCTGGATGCTCCACTTGCCCTTGCGCAGCTTTTGCACCACGTCCAGGCCCACACCGGGGCGGCGAAAGCTTAAGTGCTCGTCGGTGTCGAGCAGGGTGGTCACGTCCACCTCGTCGCTCAAAGACTCTTGCAGGGCGGCTGCCGCGTCCAGCTCGTGCTGCAGCAAGGCGGGCGGCGGTGGCAGCAGGCGCAGGTCTGCCACCTCGGGCGCTTGCAGCAATTGCACCTTGCCCACGGCGGCCTGAAACAGGTTGCGCGCTGCTGCCTGGCGTTTGGCGGCCAGTGCGGCGGCGGCTTTTTCGGCCTTCTGCAGCGCGGCTGCGGCGTCAATTTCTTTTTTCAGCCGTTTCAGGTCCGCCAGCCCCGCCATTACAAAAGTCCCCGCTCTGCCATGGACAAGGTCTGCCCCTGGCCCACGATCACGTGGTCCAGCACGCGCACATCCACCAGGGCGAGCGCCGACTTGAGGGTTTGCGTCAGCAGCTCGTCGGCGCGCGACGGCTGCACCGAGCCGCTGGGGTGGTTGTGCGCCAGCACCACGGCGCCTGCCTGGTAGTGCAGCGCGCGCTTGACCACTTCGCGCGGGTAGACGCTGGTTTGCGTCAGGGTGCCGCGAAACATCTCTTCCATGGCCACCAGCCGGTTTTGCACATCCAAAAACAAGACCGCAAACACCTCGTGCGCCAGCGCCGACAAATGCAGTTGCAGGTAGTGCTTGACCGCATCGGGCGACTCAAAGACGGCACGCTCCTGCAGGCGCTGGGCCATGGCCCGGCGGGCCAGCTCCAGCACCGCCACAATCTCGGCCCGTTTGGCCGGGCCCAGGCCCTTCACCGGCTTGAGGTCGTCTGCCGTTGCGCTGAGCAAGCCGGCAATGCCGCCAAAACCCTGCGCACCCAGCCCGCCCTTGCCGGGCAACTGCAGCAGCTCGTCGGCCAGTTGCAGCACGCCCTTGCCCTGGATGCCGGTGCGCAGCAGCAGCGCCAGTAGCTCGGCGTCGCTCAGGGCACCGGGGCCGCGCGCGAGCAGCTTCTCGCGCGGGCGGGCGTCGGGCGGCAGGTCTTTGATGGGCATGGCGGGGGGCGCAAGGGGGCGGCTTGGCGGGGCAGGGTTGCCTGGGGATGAAGTTTCTACAATGCGACTCAGTTTATCGAGACTTGCATGACCACCAGCCTTCCCCGCATTACAGAGTCGTCTTTTTTGACGCTGCACTACCGCCTCTCCGGCCCAGCGGGCGACATCATCAACACCTTTAACGACAAACCGGCCACCCTGAGCCTGGGCACGGGCGAACTATCCCCCGAAGTCGAGCGCTGCCTCTTGGGTTTGGAGGAGGGCGCGCACCAAAGCTTTTCGCTGCCTGCGGGCGCTGCCTTTGGCCCGCGCAACCCCGAGATGGTGCAATGGGTGGCGGCCAAGCTGCTGCGCCAGCTGGGCGATCCGCAAGAAACTTACCGCGTGGGCGACGTGGTGCAGTTCCCCACGCCAGACGGCCAAAGCAGCTACGCGGGCGCCGTGCAAGAGGTCAAAACTGGGGAGGAGGGCGGTGCCGTGCTGTTTGATTTCAACCACCCGCTGGCCGGTCAGCCGGTCAGTTTTGAAGTGAAAGTGATTGGTGTCCTATGAGCACCCTGCGCACCGACAGTGAAATATTGCTGGCCGAGCCGCGCGGCTTTTGCGCCGGCGTGGACCGCGCCATTGAGATTGTCGAGCGTGCGCTCGACAAGTTTGGTGCGCCCATTTACGTGCGCCATGAGATCGTGCACAACACCTTTGTGGTCAACGACCTCAAGGCCAAGGGCGCTATCTTTATTGAAGAGCTGAGCGACGTGCCGCCCGATGCCACGCTGATTTTTTCGGCCCATGGCGTGAGCAAAGCCATTCAGGATGAGGCGCAGGCACGCGGTTTTCAGGTTTTTGACGCTACCTGCCCGCTGGTCACCAAGGTGCACGTGGAAGTGGCCAAGCTGCACAAAGAGGGCTATGAGTTCATCATGATTGGCCACAAAGGCCACCCCGAGGTGGAAGGCACCATGGGCCAACTCGACTGCGGCATCCACCTGGTGGAAGACGTGGCCGACGTGGCGCGCGTGCAGCCCGGCCAAACCGACAAGCTGGCGCTAGTCACCCAAACCACCCTGAGCATGGACGACGCCGCCGATATTGCCGCCGCCGTCAAAGCCCGTTTCCCCAAGGTGCGCGAGCCCAAGCAGCAAGACATTTGCTACGCCACGCAAAACCGCCAAGACGCCATCAAGGTCATGAGCCCGCAGGTGGACGTGGTGATTGTGGTGGGCAGCCCCACCAGCTCTAACAGCAACCGCCTGCGCGAAGTGGCGCAAAAGCTGGGCACCGAGAGCTACATGGTGGACCACGCCGACGAACTGCAGGCCAGCTGGTTTGAAGGCCGCTCGCGGGTGGGCTTGACGGCCGGCGCCTCGGCGCCAGACGTGCTGGTGCAGGCGGTGATTGCGCGCTTGCGCGAACTCGGCGCCGTGTCGGTACGCAAAATGGACGGCGTGGTGGAAACCATCAAGTTCCCGCTGCCCAAGGGCCTCAAGCCCGACCCAGTCTGAGCATTTCTAGCCGCTGTTTTTCGACTTTCCCCTTTTTTCCCCATGCTTGATATCAACCTGCTGCGCAAAGACCTGGCCTCGGCCGTGGCCCGCCTAGAAGCCCGCAAATCGCCCCAAGCGTTTTTGAACGTGGACGCCTTCACCGCCCTGGAGGCCGAGCGCAAGTCCATCCAAACCCGCACCGAAGAGCTGCAAGCCAAACGCAACGCCCTGAGCAAGCAAATCGGCCAACTCAAGGCCAAAGGCCCTGCCGGTCAGGCCGAAGTGGACGCGGTGATGGCGCAGACCGCCGACATCAGAGGCGAGCTCGAAAGCTCCGCAGCCCGCCTGGAGCACATCCAGACCGAGCTGCAAACCATGCTGCTGCTCGTGCCCAACCTGCCGCACGACAGCGTGCCGCGCGGCGCAGACGAGCATGGCAATGTAGTAGTGCGCACTTGGGGCACGCCCCAAGCCATGGACTTTGATATCAAAGACCATGTGGACCTGGGCGAGCCGCTGGGCCTGGACTTTGAGATGGGTGTCAAGCTGACCGGCGCGCGCTTTACCGTGATGAAAGGCCCGCTGGCCCGCCTGCACCGGGCGCTTGCCCAGTTCATGCTGGACGTGCAAACCCAAGAGCACGGCTACACCGAGTGCTACACGCCCTACATCGTCAACGGCGACACCTTGCGCGGCACCGGCCAGTTGCCCAAGTTTGAAGGCGACCTGTTTGCCGCCAAAAAAGGCGGCCAAGACGGCGAAGCCCAGCCCGATAACACCGCGCTGTACCTGATTCCCACCAGTGAAGTGACGCTCACCAACTTTGTGCGCGATGTGGTGGTGGCCGAGGCTGACCTGCCCCTCAAGCTCACCGCCCACACCCCGTGCTTTCGGTCTGAAGCCGGCAGCGCCGGGCGCGACACGCGCGGGCTGATTCGCCAGCACCAGTTTGACAAGGTGGAAATGGTGCAAATCGTGCACCCGGACCACAGCTACGCGGCCCTAGAGCAAATGACCGGCCACGCCGAAGCCATTTTGCAAAAGCTGGGCTTGCCCTACCGCGTGATGAGCCTGTGCACCGGCGACATGGGCTTTGGTGCGGCCAAAACCTACGACCTGGAAGTGTGGCTGCCCGCGCAAAACACCTTTCGCGAGATCAGCTCGGTGTCTAACTGCGAAGCCTTTCAGGCGCGGCGCCTGCAAGCGCGCTTTAAAAATGCGCAGGGCAAAAACGAATTCGTCCACACCTTGAACGGCTCGGGTCTTGCGGTGGGCCGCGCCCTGGTGGCGGTGCTGGAAAACTACCAAAATGCGGACGGCTCAGTCACCGTGCCCGAGGCGTTGCGCCCCTATTTGGGAGGGCTTTTCACCCTGAGCGCCTGATAGAATCTGCGCTTCGCCAAACGCAAGCAGACCTAGGAGAGGTGGCAGAGTGGCCGAATGTACCTGACTCGAAATCAGGCGTACCGCAAGGTACCGTGGGTTCGAATCCCACCCTCTCCGCCAGTACAAAGACCTCAAACCTGCTCAGCAGGCCTTGAGCCAGCCCCAGGCCCCGCACTACGCGGGGCTTTTTGCTTTGGGCCCCTGACTGCGACCTGCGGCAGCGGCCTGGGAAAGTCGTCTCAAACCCCGTTTGTCTCAAAACCTCATGACTTTTTCGGACTTGGTTCCGAGCCGTGAATTTGCGGGTGAAGGCAAAACAGGCTTTGAACCAAGC
>JARXAU010000039.1 GCA_029865675.1 Rhodoferax sp. | reverse complement strand
CCCCACACCGGCACTAGGCCCCATTGCCCGTGGGTGTCTCCCAACTTGGCAGATTCCGCCGCGACCAGGATGTCGCAGCCCAAGGCCAACTCCAAGCCCCCGGTCAGGCAGTGGCCCTGCAAACGGGCGATGGTGGGTTGGGGCAAGCACTCAAGCGCGTCAATGGTTTCGGCTGCGAAGGCCTCGTCCATTTCGGCGCTGATGGTGGAGAGGTCGTGCCCCGCACAAAACGAGCGCCCTGCGCCCTGCAACAGCACGCAGGCCACTGATTCGTCCGCTGCAATCGCGTCCAAATGCGCACGCAATTCCACAAAGCTTTGGGGTGAGAGCGCGTTGAGCTTGTCGGGCCGGTTAAGCGTCAAGGTCGCGAGGCCGTGGGCGTCATGCCGAGAAACGAGGTCTGTATGCATGGAATTACGAAGGTGTAATGAACACCCCCCTATTTTAGGGCGGTGCCCCTGTATGCTCAAAACGCTTGTTCGCCGCCTTGGCTCATTGATTCCAACCTGGCACCGCCACACCCCATGCGTTTGCACTTGTTATTTTTTGTTGCCTTTTCAATCATTGCTTGCGCCCCGGCAATGGCGGCCCGGCCCAATATTGTGGTGTTGGTGGCAGACGATTGGGGCTTTAGCGATATTGGCGCCTTGGGTAGTGAAATTGCTACGCCCCACCTCGACAGTTTGGCCAAGCGCGGCGTGACGTTTACCAACTTCCACGTCGCTGCCACCTGCTCACCCACCCGTGCCTCGCTGCTGACGGGCGCAGACCACCACCGCGTAGGTGTGGGCAATATGCCGGAGTCGATGCCTTCAGCGCACGAAGGCAAACCTGGATACGAAGGGGTGCTCAGCGACCAGGCCGTGACCCTGGCGACCCTGCTCAAAGACCAGGGCTACCACACCTACATCACCGGCAAGTGGCACCTGGGCAAAACGCCCGAGAAGTTGCCCCAGCGCCGGGGCTTTGAACGCTCGTTCATCCAGGCCGACAGCGGGTCTGACAACTGGGAAAACCGCACGTACATGCTGCTGTACGACAAGGCCTACTGGTTCGAGGACGGCAAAGAGGCCAGCTTGCCCAAAGACTTTTACTCCTCCCAGTTTTTTGTCGATAAAGCCATCGACCACATCAAAACAGGCAGCGTTGACAAGCCGTTTTTTACCTATATCGGCCTTCAGGCCAACCACATTCCCACCCAAGCGCCTCAAGAGTTTGTCGATGCTTACCGTGGCAAGTACGACGCCGGTTGGGACGCCTTGCGCAAAGCGCGCCATGAAAGCGCGGTGCGCTTAGGCCTGTTTCCAGCGGGTGCGACGATGGCCCGGATGCAGCGGGGCATGGACTGGAGCAAGCTGAACGCCGAGCAGCGCAGCCTGCAATCCCGTCGCATGGAGGTGTACGCTGGAATGGCTGCGGCAGCAGACTTCCACATCGGGAGATTGATCAGCCACCTGAAAAAAACCGGTCAATTTGACAACACGGTGTTCGTGTTTCTGTCGGACAACGGCCCGGACCCGGCGGACCCCTTTGACATTGCGGCGTCCAATCTTTGGGTGCGGGCCAACTACGTTACCGAGGGCCCGTCATTGGGCCAAAAGGGCAGCTTTTCCGCTAACGGGCCGCGCTGGGCCAGCGCCGCAGCAGCGCCTTGGAGCGGCTTTAAATACTTTGCCAGCGAAGGCGGCCTGCGCGTGCCCTTGATCATCTCGGGTGCTGCGGGGGCGCGCAGCGATCGCTTTTCAGGGGCGCTGACTACCGTGAAAGATGTGGTGCCAACGGTGCTCGAACTCGCGGGCATTCCGGCCCACGGCGGCTCTTACCAAGGCAAACCCGTGGTCAGCATTGATGGCCGCAGCATGGTGCCCTTGTTGCAAGACACTGCTGCGCGCATTTACCAGGCTGACGAGCCGGTGGGCTATGAGCTGGCGGGCAGCGCGGCGCTGTTTAAGGGGGATTACAAGCTTGTTCGCAATATTGCGCCGGTGGGTGACGGATCGTGGCAGCTCTACGACATGGTGCGCGACCCCGGTGAGACCCAGGATTTGAGCCAGGCCATGCCCGCGCTGTTCCAAACCCTGCAAGCCGACTACGCGGACTACGCCAAGCACAACAATGTGCTGCCCATCCCCGAAGGCTTTGACCTGCAGCGCGCAGCACTGCGCTACGCGGCCTACCACTACTTGCTGCCCAAGTTGCGTACCGCTTTACCGTGGTTCTTGGCCGCTTTGGCGTTGGCGATGGGACTGGCGTGGGCAATCAAGCGCCGCCGTCTGGCGTTGCGCGGGGCCTGAGCGCTGCTGCTTTAAGCCACCCGTTCAGCCAGCGCCTGGGCAATGCGCTTGCGCCCCACCTTGGGCTTGGGGCACGCGCCCTGGGGCATATCAAACCAGCTGCGCACATCGTTTTCCAGCGCCAAGCCGTGCATGAAGTTGTAAATCGCTTTTTTCAGGCCCCGTCCCAGCAGATCGTGGTCCACGCCGCTGGGGTCGTGAAAGCCGATGTCGTTCTTGGCAAATGTCACGGAGGGCAGCGGGTCCAAGGTAATGCCGTAGGCCGCCGGGTCTTTGCCCACGGGTGAATGCACGGTGCAAGTGAAGCGGTGGAAGAACCCGCTTTGGATGCAACCCGCCTCGAACAACTGGCGCACATACACCAGCGCGTCCACCGTGTCTTGCACGGTTTGGCTGGGAAAGCCGTACATCAGGTAGGCGTGCACCAAGATGCCAGCTTCTGAAAAGCCCTTGGTCACCCGCGCCACCTGGGCCACGGACACGCCTTTTTTCATCAAGTCCAGCAGCCGGTCCGAGGCCACTTCCAGCCCGCCCGACATGGCGATGCAGCCGCTTTGCGCCAGCAGCTCGGCCAGCTCGGGCGTAAAAGTTTTTTCAAACCGGATATTGCCCCACCAAGAAATTTGCACCTTGCGCCGCAATAGCTCTTGCGCCAGGGCCTTGAGCATTTTTGGGGGCGCGGCCTCGTCTACAAAGTGAAAGCCTGTTTGCCCAGTCTCGGCGACTATGGCCTCGATGCGGTCCACCAGCGTGGCCGCCGACGCCGTCTCGTAGCGCGAGATGTAGTCCAGGCTCACGTCGCAAAAACTGCATTTTTTCCAGTAGCAGCCTTGGGCTACGGTGAGCTAGTTCCAGCGCCCGTCGCTCCATAGGCGGTGCATGGGGTTGAGCATGTCGAGCAAGGACAGGTACCGGTCCAGCGCCAGCCCGTCCCAGGTGGGCGTGCCCACGTCCTCGAAAGCCACGTCGGGCTCGGCCCAGTTCAGGTATTTCACTTGTGCGCTGGCTGCGTCCCGCACAAAAGTGCGTACCAGGCGGCTCGCAGAGCGCTTGCCGCGCAGATGCTCCAGCAGCGCTAAGAGCGGGCGCTCGCCGGCGTCCAGGGTGACAAAGTCCACGTAGTCGAACACGCGCGTCTCCGTCATCTCGCGCAGCTCGGTGTTCACATAGCCGCCACCCAGGGCAATATGGACCTGAGGGAAATGCGCCTTGATGGTTTGCGCAATGCGCAGCGCCGCGTAGACCGCGCCCGGAAAGGGCACGGACAAGAGCACCAGCTGCGGCTGGTGCTGCGCCATGGCGGCCAAGGTCAGGTCGCGCAGCACATCGTCGATCAAATTGGGTGTCGCCGCTAGCGCGCTGGCCAGGGGCGCAAAGCTGGCCTGGCTGCCTGCCAGGCTTTCGGCGTAGCGGACAAACTCAAAGCGTTTGTCCACGGCGTCGCGCAGCACGTCGGCCAGGTCGTTCAGGTACAGGGTGGCCAGGTGGCGGGCGCGGTCTTGTTGGCCGAGCGCGCCAAAGGCCCAGGCCAGCGGGTCGGCGGCCTCGGCGTCGCCGTACACGTCCAGCGCCGCAAACCGTGGCCCCTCGGGCAAAAAGCCACGCCCGGCGATGCGGTGGCTGAGCGTGGAGTCACGGCCCTGCAAAAAGGCAATCGTCGGGCCGATGGTGGCGTGGTACTGCTCAAAGTTGTCCAGAAAACTGTGCACGCTGGCGCTGCGCTGCGCCTCGGGCTGGGCCAGGGCTTGCGCACGGACACGCACTAAGCCCTGCGGCGTGAACAGTGCCAGCACCAAGGCCAGCGCCAGATCGGACTGGACCGCGTCCTCGCCCTGGGCGCGCAAAAAACCGGTGAGGTAGGCGGTGGACGGGTAGGGCGTGTTGAGTTGCGTCATCGGCGGGATGAGGCTCAACACCTTGAGCGGTGCTGCGGGAGTCGGTGCAGCAGTCATGGGCTGATCAGCGCACCGGCGCTGTGCGATGTTTTCAGTTGGCAAAACCCGCGTAAGCGAGTTCGTCCATCAAGGCGTCCAGCTCGGCGGGCTGGGTGAGGGTGATTTTGAAAAACCAGCCCGCACCCAGCGGGTCGGTATTGGCCAGGCTGGGGTCGGCGCGCAAGGCTTCGTTGACCTCGGTCACCGTGCCGCCCACGGGAATGTAGACATCGGCTGCGGCCTTGACCGACTCCACCACGCCGGCCGTGGCGCCTGCGGCAAACACCGCGTCGATGGCGGGCAGCTCCACAAACACCACGTCACCCAGCACCTCTTGCGCGTGCACCGTGATGCCGACCGTGGCGCCGGATCCCTCGTCTTGGGATATCCAAACGTGTTCTTCGCTGTACTTCTTCATGCTGCTTACATTCCTGCGTAGTTGGGGCCACCGCCGCCTTCGGGCGTCACCCAGACGATGTTTTGCGTCGGGTCTTTGATATCGCAGGTTTTGCAATGCACGCAGTTTTGGGCATTGATTTGCAGGCGGTCGGTGTTGTCGACATTTTTTACGTATTCGTACACTCCCGCCGGGCAGTAGCGCGCCTCGGGTCCCGCGTACTGGGCCAGGTTGATGCTCACGGGCACCGACGCGTCTTTGAGCGTCAGGTGCGCGGGTTGGTTTTCTTCGTGGTTGGTGTTGCTGATGAAAACGCTGCTCAGACGGTCAAAAGTGAGTTTGCCGTCGGGCTTGGGGTAATCAATGGGCTTGCACTGGGCCGCGGGCTTGAGGTACTCATGGTCCGCCTTGTCGCGGCGCAGCGTCCAAGGC
>JARXAU010000121.1 GCA_029865675.1 Rhodoferax sp. | reverse complement strand
TCCAAAGAACTTGGCAATCGCCTTCAAACGCCCACGCTTATCGGCTGTAAATTTTTAAGGATCAACGCAGGACTCTCATCCCGCCTAACTTGACTCGCTGCGATCAGCGAAGCCTTCAATCATAACACAGCTTTTTAGACTGCCATGAAACCTTAGGTTTTTTTTACTCCCCCCAACGCCCTTGCGAAGACCGGGGGTGAATCATAACGCGATTTTGGACACCGAGTCACTATCTTAGAGAAGAAATCTTGACCTTGATCGCAACTACGCTCCCGCGGTTACAAATCTGGAAGCAAGGGCAGCCCACTTGGATAAGCTGTCTCGTTTAGGACAAAGCACCGCTAATGCTTGGGCTCCAATCGGAGCATGGGACAACTCTACTTAGTGCGCCACGGCCAGGCCTCGTTTGGCGCTCAGGACTATGACAACCTTAGCGAACTGGGTTTGCTGCAGAGCGAGCGGCTTGGAGAGTACTTCGCTGGCAGAAAGCTCAGTTTCGATACGGTAATTACCGGCAGCCTGCGACGCCACGTTCAGACCTGGAATGGAATTGCGCAGGGCGCTGGTTTTACTGTGACGCCGGTAGTTCGGTCTGAAATGAACGAGTACGACAGTGAAGCTGTGATTCGCGCGATTCATCCGCAGCGCCTTGAGAAGCCGGATACACCGGAACTGTACCGGCACCACTTTCGGCTGCTGCGCGACGGCCTTACGCAATGGATGAACTCGGTAGTCAGCCCAAATGGCATGCCAAGTTATCCCGACTTTGTTCAGGGTGTCGTTGATGTCCTAGACCATGTGCGCAACAAATGCACTGGGAACGTACTGGTTGTCAGCAGTGGTGGCCCCATATCCACGTCTATCGGCCACCTCCTGGGAACCACGCCCGAGACGACTGTAGAGCTCAACTTTCGCATCCGAAACACATCCGTGACCGAGCTACATTTCAACCCAAAGAGGCATTCGCTGGTCACTTTCAACACACTGCCTCACTTAGACGAAGAGAAGTACGCCTCGTGGGTAACCTACGCGTGATTAGGTTGTGGTTGCGTAGCCGTTTAACTGGCGGGCTCCCAACCCACTCTAGCCGTGTCACCCACCTCGTCGCCCACTAGTTGCGCACGGTGCTCATCGGGAGTCGCTGGATTTCACCAAGCAGTTGCGCGAGTGCCTTTCCGGCAGACTCCAGCACTTGGACGCCCTTGTCAGTGGTGGCAGCGCCAGCGTTTCCGACTGCCCCGGCGGCGTTGTAGTCTTGGATTTGCCAGGCTAACTTTGCGGACTTGCCATTGCCCAGGATTGCGAACTCCTCAGCGCGCGCCTTGGAAGTAGATGCAAAGTCTCGCGCCTGAGCCATGTCCACATCAGCAGGACATAGAGCAAGCATCAGGGACGTTTCAACGTCACCTGCATGAATGCCGAAGCGGTGCTCCTCCGGGCTGAAAAGGGCATTGACGTCGTCGCCTTCGGGCCCGCGCAGCGGTAATCCGTACCAATTCACGCTGAAGACCAGCATATCAAGCCGACTGCGCAGGTCGCGCGCGACGATATCCATAAAGTTTGCTTGCCCACCATGGGCGTTGAAAAACACCAACTTTTTGACACCAGCCTTAGCAACGCTCTCGCCGATATCGGTCCAAAGACGAATCAAGGTTTCGGCCTTCAAGGTAAGTGTTCCCGCAAAGCGAGCGTGTTCCGGACTGAATCCAATGGCCTGGGTCGGCAAGAAAAGCGATGAAGCACCTAGGGGCAGGTGTGGGAGCGCAGCGGTAACGATGCCGTCTGCGATGCTGGTATCCACTTTGAGCGGCAAATGCGGACCGTGCTGCTCGGTAGCTGCCACTGGGAGCACAGCAATGACCTCGTTGATTTGGCCACTGGCTTGCAGTAATTGGAAGTACCGCGTGCCTTGGTCGGCCCAATACCGGGATACAGGCTTGTGATGGTCAGCTGTGGTGGGTGTAGGCATTCGGGTAGATCGGTTAAGGATGTTGTCAGTTTGCCGCTCCAGACCCATGGCGGCGCTGACGCTGCGTATGGGCGGGCACGTCCGCCACCACCGACATTGATTTGGGGCTGGCATTTCGGGGGATATGGCCGCTCAGCGCACGGGGATTGGCTCGCGCACCGCTGGCTAAGTAGTCGGCTAACAGCGCGTGTAGCACGCGGTTCCGCGGCAAGGCGCGACGCTCATACAAATAGTCGAACAAGGCGTCCACCAAGACCTCGGGGGTCAAGCCGCTGGTACGCTTTTGGCTCTGCCACAACCACTCAGAAAACTCGGCAAAGGCCTCAAAGGGTGACGGTGCATCAAGTAAGAGCGGCAGTGTGTGGCCAAAGCGGCCTGAATTGGCCACCAGATCCCAATAGCGCGCCAAACGTATAAAGGCCTGAACTTCAGCCGCGCCCACCGCGTCCGTATGGCGCACGGTATAGGGAGGGGCCGGTTCAAACGCCATACCAGGCAGCGACTTAGACGCCAACGGTGTGCCGCGCAAGCGTTTGAGCACGCCAAGTTGGATTTCGTGCGGGCCCCAGGACCATAAGGTGTCAAAGCCTTTTCCAAAACTGTGCCAGGTTTCGCCAGGGAGGCCGAAAATCAAATCAGCGTGCAGATGGGCCTGGCTCTGCTCGGCGAGCCAACGCAAATTGGCCTCGGTCCGGGTAGCGTCCTGGCGGCGAGAAATGGCGTGCTGCACTGCGGGATTGAGACTTTGAATGCCAATTTCGAACTGCAACACGCCGGGCGGGAAACGCAATATGCAGGACTTCAAACGGTCTGGCAATTGATCCGGCACAAGTTCGAAGTGAACAAACAAGGCGGCATCGGGCTGAGCGGAAAGCCGCTCAAGAAAGAACTCCAGGATTTGCACGGACGCATCAATTTTCAAATTAAAGGTACGGTCAACAAACTTGAAAGTGCGGGCTCCGCGGTTGTACAGGGCCGCCAACTCGCTTAGGAATGCCGACAGATCGAAGGCCCAGGCGCTCTTGTCCAACGCACTGAGGCAAAACTCGCACTTGAATGGACAGCCGCGCGAGGCTTCTACGTAAAGCACCCGCTGCGCCAAATCGGTATCGCTGTATTGCGCGTAGGGCAGCACAATGTCGTCCAGCGGTGGCTGTTGGCCCGCAATGACCTTCGCCAAGGGCTTCGGGCCATGGACCAGTGCGCGGCATAGCTGGGGAAAGCTGACGTCGCCCCAGCCGGTAATCACGTAGTCCGCCAACGCAACAATGGGCTGGCCGTGCACTTCGTGGCTTACCTCCGGACCACCAATCACCACACGTACGTCAGGGCGCTGCGACTTAAGCAGCGCAACCACGCTGGCCGTAGGCACCACGTTCCAAATGTATACGCCAAACCCCACAATATGCACTGCATCCATCCCGCTCGGTCCCAACGCAGACAGCACCACATCCACGACATCCTGCGGCGACCGGTGGATGGTGAACTCTTGCAGCACCGTGCACGCGTCAAGATCGGCACCGCCGTGGCGTGCCATATTGGCGCGCAGGTAGCGCAGTCCCAAGGAGGCGTGGATGTATTTGGCGTTCAAGGTCGCCAAGACGATGCGGTGCGGCATGACCCTATTATCAACAGCGTCGGCAGAGTTGGAATCACTCAGGCGCAAGCTGCGAGAATTGGAACCTCCCGGTGCCTGCGCGCCGGGCTTTTGATTGACCGACACCATGCTCTTGCGCCTTGCACTTACCGCCTTTTTTTCTTCGTTTTGGCAAACTTTGCGCCACTGCCAAACGACCTGGCTTTTGGCTGCAATGGTCTTGACCAGCGCGCATGGCGTCGCCTGGTCAGCACAGCCCAAGCTGGAGTTGCACGCGCAAAGCGGGATCGGGGCAGTCGTACAAAACCCCGAAATTCGTGCTGAGCTGGTTACCTATGCGCCAGAGGGCGTTAAAAAGGGCCGCAAGCTCATGCTGGGCCTTTTGCTAAAACACCAACCGGGCTGGCACACCTATTGGGAAAACCCCGGTGACTCGGGCCTGCCCACAGAGCTGCGTTGGAGTTTGCCCGCCGGTATGGCAGCCGGACCGCTGCAATGGCCCACGCCCCAAAAGATCGCAGTGGGTAATTTGTCGAATTTTGGCTACGAAGGCACGGTCTTGCTACCGGTCACAGCCTTGATGGGTGCCGATTTTCAACCAGCGCCCGGTGATCAGGACGTCACCATCCGCCTTAGCGCCTCTTGGTTGGTGTGCCAGAAGGAGTGCATCCCTCAAGAAGGGGAATTCTCTTTGCGCCTGCCATTACAAGCCACCACATCGCTGCATGGGGGCTTGTTTGAGGCAGCACACGCCGCACGTGCCCAGCCACTGCGAGGCCAAGTGCGCGCCGAGTTTGACGGTGAAAGTCTGCTGGTACGTGCCGAGGGCCTTCCCACGCAGTGGGTAGGCAAGTCCATCAATGTGTTTCCGAAAACGCCGACCGTTTTTGCGGCATCCGCTAGCCCAGACGAGGCGGACGCTGTCATTCGCGAATCGCGCGTTTCCGGAACCGTGGGCGCGAAGCCAAAGGTGGGCACTCAGCAATGGAATGGTCTTGTGTGGAGCGCGGTCCTTCCCCTTTCGCCGCAGCGCGCAGTGAGCCCGGCAGATATTGGACTGCTGCTCTCGCTGGGGAACGTGGGTTTAGAGGGCGTGGCCGAGATCAAAGGTGCCTGGCCCATCGCCAGCGCATCACCGCTGTCAGGCAGCGGAGTTAACGATCGCCTCGTAGAGGAAAAGCAGGCAGTGTTGGCGGGCGAATTTTCGAGCCCATCGGGTTCCGACCTTTGGTGGGCCTTGGCTGCGGCGTTTGTAGGTGGACTGATTCTAAATCTGATGCCCTGTGTGTTTCCCGTGCTGGCCATCAAGGTGCTGGGCTTTGCATCCCAGAAGGAGAGTCAGCGGCTGGCCCGGGGCGTCATTGGACTGGCATACACCGCGGGCGTGGTGCTATCCATGGCTGCGCTTGGGGCAGGATTGTTGGCCCTGCGCGCCGGCGGTGAGCAATTGGGGTGGGGCTTTCAGCTGCAGTCGCCTGCTGTCATAGCCGCTTTGGCGCTGCTGTTTACGCTCATTGCCCTGAATCTAGGGGGGCTGCTGGAGTGGGGGGCCCTGGTCCCGAATTCGCTTGCCGGACTGCAGCTTCGGCACCCGGCGGCGGACGCCGCGTTATCCGGCGTGCTGGCAGTAGCGGTGGCGTCTCCGTGTACCGCGCCCTTCATGGGCGCTTCCTTGGGATTGGCGCTCACACTGCCCGCGTGGCAAGCCATGGGGATTTTTGTTGCGTTGGGCTTAGGGTTGGCACTTCCATTTGCGTTGGCCAGTAGCCTTCCGCAAGCAGCCGCCTGGCTTCCCCGTCCTGGTGCCTGGATGGTGCACCTGCGCCACTTTCTGGCGTTTCCGATGGGCGCGACGGTGCTCTGGCTGCTATGGGTACTGGGACACATGGGTGGCCTGAACGCCGCGTTTTCGATGGGCGCGCTGCTGTGGGCGGTGGCGCTGACAGTCTGGTCGCTCAGCCTGACCGGGCGCAGCCGCTGGCTTTTCGGGGGGGTGGCATTGCTGGTGTCTTTGGCGCTTTTCCGCACCTTAGGGCCCTATGTGTTGCAAACCCAGGGCACCTCGCTTGCACAAAGCGGTGCTGATCTCGCGCCTTCGCGCACGGCCTTAGGTCAGTGGGAGCCATGGAGCGCCCAGCGCGCAGGCGCGGAATTGGCCAGCAGCAGACCCGTGTTCGTTGATTTCACGGCGGCATGGTGCATTACCTGCCAGTACAACAAACAGACCACTCTCTCCGACCCGGCGGTTCTGCGGGACTTCGCCGACAAAGGGGTCACCCTGCTGCGCGCCGACTGGACCCAGCGAGACCCGTCCATCACCCAAGCACTGGCGGAATTAGGTCGCAATGGGGTGCCGGTGTACGTGCTTTACCGGGCGGGGCGCTCGCCTGTCATTTTCTCCGAGATACTTTCAGCGCAAGACTTACGCGCCGCGCTCAAAACCTTGTGAAGAAACTCGTAACGAAAACGGGCAACAGGACGGGTGTTTCATTGCTGTGAAAACATTTGCTGGAAGTAGTCTGTTTCCAGCTTGACCAAATCTGTTTTGGCAAGTGCGGCATCGAACGCATCGCGCATTGCCAGTCCAGTGGACGTACGCTTGAAACAAATATGCAAAGTCAAGCGGGCAAGCGGACGTGGATTAAAACTGACCGTATTGTTGTCCTTGAGCTTGTAAAGCGTGTAGTCAAGTACGTTTTTGTCAACCACGATGGCACGAATTTGACCTGCCCGCAGTTTTGCAATATTGGCCCCGTCACTGGGGCCAGGCTCAACCGGCTGGCGTTTTTCTTTGATCGCCGTGTCCAAGGCATCGCCATTGAGATAGCCCTCTACAACGCCTAGGCGATAGGCCTGAAGGTCAGAAACGTTGGCCCATTTGATGGGGTTTCGCTTTAAGGTCGCAATCCCCAGAACGCTCGAGCCAAGGGACTGAGACAGGTGGCACGCCGCCTCGCGCTCCTTGCTGTAGTACTCTGGGAAATATCCATCAAACGAAGCGCTTTTTTCGCCATTTTCAACCGCCTTGGTCCACTCGAAGGAGGCGGACAAAAGACGAAAACCTGCGGCTTTGGCCACTGTCGTCGCAATGTAGGTCGAAACGCCCTCCTTGGGTAAGAGCAATCCCGTAAAAGGCGGCCACTCTAAAGTAGCCAAGCGAATCAACTTCGGCTCAGACTGCGCAAAACTGCCGGTAGCGGTCACTGCACAAAGAAGTCCTAAAAGCAGGCGGCGCATCATCAACTTCTCCTAAAAGGCCAATTAGGCTATCGCAGGCGTCCGGCAATAGCTACGAATCATGACTATCAATTCGGTTTCAGAATACGGCTTGCCTAAGTAGTGGTTCACCCCCAGGGCAAAAGCATGATCGCGGTGCTTTTGCGCAATACGCGACGTAATGACAATGATCGGTAGGTCGGCTGTCGCAGGATCGCGCCGAATATTGCGCGTTAAGTCGAATCCGTCCATCCCCGGCATCTCAATGTCAGACAAGACCACCGCCGGACGTTCATCCTGAAGCAATTGCAGCGCCTGCAAACCGTCCACCGCAAGCGCCACGCGAAAGCCCTCGCGCTTGAGCAATCGCTGGGTCACGCGGCGCACGGTGATTGAATCGTCCACCACGAGCACCAGGGGGGCTTGCTCAGGCGCAAACTCTTCCAGAGCGCCACGCCATGAAGGCGGCACGCCAGCGCCAGCGCTTCCCGACGCCTGCGCCACCGTTTTCATCTGGAAGCTGCGCGCTTCCTCGCCATATAAGCTGGCCAGCGCCACAGGGTTATAAATAAGCACCACGGCACCAGAGGCCATCACTGACATTCCTGTCAGACCCGGCAGACCAGACAGCTGCGGGCCGAGATTCTTCACCACCATCTCGCGGCTGCCCAGCACTTCGTCTACATGCAAGGCGACGCGTTGTCCGGCGCTCCGAATCACAGTTACCGCATGCTGACGCACCGGCACCTCATGGCTGCGGATTGACGCATTCAAGAGCGCGCCGGCCCAAAAAAATGGAATTTCTAAACGGTCTGCGTAAACCATGCTGGCTTTGGAGTAGGCGAGAGTTAAGGCCTCGGAGGGCAAACGCAACACGGTTTCCAACACGTTGGCCGGAACCCCTATGGTGAGAGTTCCAAGCCGAAGCAGTACGACCTGGGTGACCGCCGTGGTCAAGGGGAAAACGACCTTGAAGCTTGTGCCAGCTCCTGCTTGAGATGCGCACTCAATTCGGCCACCCACCGCACTCACGTCCGACAAAACCACATCCATTCCAATGCCTCGACCCGCTAGTTCGGTGACCTGGTCTGCCGTGGAGAACCCTGGGATAAACAGCAGCCGAGCGGCCTCTTCTTGAGACAGTGGCTGATCGGGTCCCCAAAGATTGCTGGCGACGGCGCGGGAGCGGATCTTTTCAACTTGCAGTCCGCCACCGTCATCTGAGAACGTAACCGACACATCGCTTCCGTCTTGTGCCACCGCGATAGAGATGGCACCCGTTGCAGGCTTGCCCTTGGCGATACGGTCGGACGCTGACTCGATCCCGTGGGCAACGGCGTTACGCAAGAGATGCTCGAAAGCAGGCATCATCCGATCAAGCATCCCCCGGTCAATCTCAATAGAGCCACCGACGATGTCTAGTCTTACGGGCTTGCCGGTATCTTTAGAGGCTTGTCTAACCACTCCATATAGGCGCTCAGAGATGCCCTCAAACTCAATCAGTCGCATACGCAGAAGGTCGTTTTGCAGCTCCTTGGCGCGCCGGCTTTGTGAAACCAAATCCTCTTGGGCGCCGTCCACCGAACCTTGGAGGCTGCGTTGCACCGTCTCGATGTCGCTTAATGATTCGGCCATCATGCGAGAAACTTCTTGAACGCGGGTAAATCGGTCAAACTCCAGTGGGTCAAAAGACGGCGTATCGTCGTAGGCCTTGGTGACGCGCGACTGCATTTGCAGGTCTGCCTGCAGCTCCAATTCGCGCAGCTGGCGACGCAATCGGTCAAGATTGCGGCTGAACTCGCCCAACGCACTGCGCAGCTGCGCGACGTGCCCGTCTACCCGAGACCTGCTGACCATGACTTCGCCGGACTGGTCAATCAAGCGGTCGAGAATCTGCGAGCGCACTCTTACAGACTGGCGGGCTAAAGCTCGTGAACCTCGCTTGTCAGTGCTCTGCCCAACGGTCCCTGCAGCAAAAATTTGGCTTGGCCCACTGTGGGGCACTGGGGATGCGGATGCTGTGATCTGTTGAGCAAAATCAGAGTCGCTTGCTGCACTCCAACCCTCCAGCGCGACAAACATGGCGTTAATCTGATAGAGCTGAATCAGGCTCGGCTCTATTTCGTGGGCTTGCCACGGCCCCACGCCCAGTTTTTCCAGCGTGGACTCCAAACGGTGGGTTTGCTCGCCCAGCCGCAAAGCACCTGCCAAACGTGCGCTTCCCTTCACAGTGTGCAACAGGCGCAAAGACTGGGCGCGAAATTGAACCTGGTCAGGTTGCAGCACCCACTGCTGAAAAGCGCCATTCAATGCGGACATCAGTTCGCGGCCCTCCTCCAGAAAAACCGGGAGCAGCTCGGCGTCAAGCAAGTCCTCGCTTTCAAGCTCCTGATCCTCCAACAGCAGTGCGGGTGCTGCCTGCGGCATTGACATTGACATGGACATTGGCGTAGTCGTTGTGACTGGCACGGGCACAACCGGTGATTCAGGGCCCACGACACCAGGAACTGCATCAACAACGACCTCTGACAGAAGGTCGTCGCCTTCCCAGTCAAGCAGAGCGGCAACTTCGGTGCTGCGTAAATCGCCGCTAGACCCGCCCGAGTGCATCTGCATTGACGTTGGCGATTCCGTATCGGGAGGATGGTGGTCGCCGAGGCCTTTGGCCTGCGAAAAAAGATCAGGATTCACCAGTGCATGAAGCGCGTCGACAATGAAGGGATGCGCCTCGACCAACTTACGGTTAGCAAAAGAGTCGATAAGTCGCCCGATGTCTTGCGCAGCGTCCGACACCATCTTTTTCTCCGCGTCGCCAGCGTTCGCGCTGAGGGCCAAATGGCCAAGCGCCTGCTCAAGTGCGCGAGACAAAGCCGAAAGCGCGGTGAAACCAACTGCTGCCGACCCACCTTGCAGAGCGTGGGCCAACGCACGTGCATTTGTCGGCGGTGATTTGTCAATGTGGGGCTCCCAGAGCATTATTTCTGACGCGAGGCTCTGAGACCATTGCATTGCCTCCTGCAAAAAAACATCGAAAAATGCCGCACTGAGTTGGAGATTCCCTACAACGACTGGAGGCCTCTGCCCACCCAGGCCTACGGCCTTGGTGCTTACGTAGAGACTGGCCTCGCTCACAAACGGGGGCTCACTTCGCGGTGCCTCAAACTGGCCCAACGGTGCCAAGACCACCTCACTGGCCACCTCACCGGCCATCGCACTGACTACGCTTGGCGGCGCTTCGGTCGCAGCGCTGGAAGGGCTGAACTGCTGCGGGCCTCCAAGGGGCAAGTACCGGTCATCCAGCCGCAGGCTGTCCGCTGCGCGGCGAAAATCAGCGGCATCAAAATGCACTGGCTGCCCCGCGGTCAACGCCTCAATCCATGCATCCATCGCGCGCAACGCCTCTCCACAGAGCCGTACCGCGCGATCGTCTGCGGGTCCCTGCTGCGTCAGGCCGACGTTCACAAGTTGCTCAAATGCCCACGCAGCGTCTCCAAACTCAGTGTTTCCGACCATGCGCGCGCTACCCTTGAGCGTGTGAAACGCTCGCCGTAAATTGGCATGTGCAGCAAAATTGTCGTGGGAGGTAGCCAATGTAGCGACCGCCTCCAAGCCACTGAGCACCACAAGTCCGGCCTCGTTCAGGAATATTTCTTGCAGTTCGTCCTCTTCATTCACCTCCAATAACGAGTCCTTGCTACCCAGAGGCAACGCCGACTTCGGAGGTTCGCGCATTTCAGCAGGCTCCGCTTGTTGCAAAGCGAGGCTAGATGAATACAAGGGCGCGCTGGCTGCTTGGGGCTCAAACGGCGGTGCATCGCCTTTTGTCCCTGTCGGTTCCTCGGTAGCGACACGGTGCATCTTTAGCTTGAATTCTTGTTGGCGCTCGTCGTATAAAAACAAGTCCTTGGCCATGGCGGGCTGGTAGGACAGCATATCGATCAAGAAACCAAGCGCGCTGAGGCTGTTTACCTCGTTTTGGGACAAGGCCTGCGACTTGCTGTCAGGCGACGTTCTTGGCGCCAATAATCGCTCCACAACCGCACGAATTCGCAAAGCCGCCAAAGCCGCCTGATCGAGACCCAGAACCGAAAACACGCCACGCATCTGCCACAGATGAACCGGCACCGACTGCAGGGCCAGCAAATCGCTAGTGTTGCGCAAATAACGGTCAAAACACTTTTCAACCTCAGCCAAAGCGCCCCGTAACTCCACAGTGACTGTGCCCATGGTTTGTCTATCGCTGACCCTGCGGTACAACTGTTCCATCCAGAGTTCGATAGGCTGCGGGTCGCCGCCAGTACACACATGCTGTAAGCGGGCGGCGAGCCGATTTCCTCTTTGCGCCATGGTGTCACTGGCGAGGTCCAAGTCTTCGTAAACTGCCTCAAGGTACAAAATCGAGGTCGCGACCTCCATCGCAAGCGCGGGGCTGGGCGAAGCACCAGCTCGTACCGTGGACACCGCCGCAGCGCTCAGCGAGGCGAGCAAAGCTGAGTTTTCCGAATGCAATTTGGAGAGAGACTCACCCACTGCATCAAACTGCCCCAGTACAGTTTTTAGGCAGCTCAAATCACCACCCACCAACGCCGACCAAGTTTCTGTGGCGGCGCCCAAGCGAATTCTGGCCTGCGCTAACTGCGCCGGATCAAACCGCCCAAAGGGCGACACCTCATAGTTCATTCTTTGATGCTCAGCCAAGCCATATGCGTCGCGTACTGCGCTAAGCAAAGGGGCATCACCATCATTAAACGGCTGCGCCATTGCACAATAAAACAACATGTCTTGCCCAACCCGGTCAGACGGTTTGTGCACGCCGCCGCTCAGCTGGCCATACTGTGGAACGACCCGCGCTGCAGTACGTCTAACGTACACATCATCGGGCAACGCGCCTAGGGCGATCGCCTCAAAGAAGCCCGCAGCGATAGCCCAGAAACTGCGGGCTTCCAAAGTGACTTCGCCTGCAGCAAGCCCCGCGCACACCTCAGCCATTTGCGCAGCCGGTGTGCGGTCAAGTGACTTGATGATGGGCAACAAGGCGTCCCCTAAGCGCTCTCGGACCGAAGGCACGTACCTCAAGACAGGGCACTGGAAACCTACCGACACCTCGACCCAATGCCAGTCATGTGGCCAAAGGTCGGCAGGGTGAATACGGTCGACACCCGCAAGTTCCAAGAGTGTGCGCTGTTGGGGGAATAGCGCGACCGGCGAGACCTCAGTTCGCTTCAATGTGCTTTCGAGGTAATGAATCAAAGCCCGGCTGGCAAGCTCCACTTGGTGGGCCGCGTCAACGGTACAGGCATCGGGCCATTGGACAAATTTTTGGGTCAGAGCCTCCAAGGCCCGCAGCACTTTGGCTAAGGGCTGTTGTCCGACCATTTCCAGTGCCCCCACGCTTTGGTGAAACTGACGCAGGGCCATGCGCAATTCGTCGGTATCCAAACCAGTAAGGTTGGCGAGACTCGCCGCTTTTGCGTCCACTGCGAATCTCCGTATCGCCTGGGACGCCGCAGTCAGGGACTTTCGCAGGTCGTCAAGCAGCCAGGCCAGCGGACCCAGGTCTCGCGCAGCCATCGAGACCGAGCGCGCTACCGGCAAGTTGGACATG
>JARXAU010000057.1 GCA_029865675.1 Rhodoferax sp. | reverse complement strand
GCCCAGTCCCGCGTGGTGGACTGCGGCACGCAGCGGTTTTTGGAGTTGCTTCGGTTTGACAGGGTGGCGCTCCATGGCCGCCGGGGTGTGCTGTCCTTGGCGTGTTTGGATGGCGAGTTTGTCGGTAACGCGGTGGCGCCGTGGCCGGTGCTGACGTCTGAATTGGCACGGCAACACCGTATTACGGCGCAGGCGCACGCAAGTGCCGCGCTGCTCTACGCGTTCGGAACCTTGATTGGCAACACCGATATGCACGCGGGCAATCTGTCCTTTGTGAGCGACGCCGCCCCAGCTTACGCCCTAGCGCCGGCATACGACATGCTGCCTATGGCATTCAGTCCAACGGCGGGTGGCGTCGTGCGAGACACGCTGCCTGTCCCCCATCTTCATCCCGCAGTGGAGGGTGCGATCTGGCGATCTGCCCTGGCGCTAGCGCTGGATTACATGGCCCGTTTGCGTCTAGAGCCCCGCTTGAGCGCCAGTTTCGTGCCATGCATTGACGCGCTCCACGATAGTGTGGCGCAGGCCGAGCGCAGGATGGATCGAATCGGCTGATGGGCGTGGAGGGCAGGGAGGGGCGGTATCCAAGCGCCTGTTGGCCTATCTCAATAATGCGGCGGCAACTCATCCCGCAGATTGCGCTGCCCTGGCGCTTGCGGCTCAGAGGCTTGCTGGCGCAGGTGCAGCACTTCGCTGATCAGCGCGTTGATTTGCGTTTGCTGGCGGATGACGATGTGGTCGAGCTTGTCGAGCTTGTCGAGCAGGTCTTCGGCAAAGCTGGCTTTGATTTCCAGTTCGGTCAGGTGTTGGTTGACTTCTTGGGGGTTGCAGGCTGGAGCGGGTTCATGGTGTGGGCCTTGACCGACTGTTGAGCTTGCATTGTCGTCCTTCGCTTGTGGCAGACGGGGCGCGCCTGAGGCAACCTTAGAATCAATCGCAGCTAAGACCCCACTTTTCGAACCCCCCGGAGATTTGCGCAGTGAACAAAATTTTCCCCAGCGCCGCCGCCGCGCTTGACGGCATCGTGCACGACAACCAGCTGATCGCCGTGGGCGGCTTTGGCTTGTGCGGCATCCCCGAGGCATTGATTGACGCGCTGCGCGACAGCGGCGCGCAAAACCTGACCGCTATTTCCAATAACGCCGGCGTGGACGGTTTTGGTCTGGGCAAACTCTTGGAGACGCGCCAGATCAAGAAAATGATTTCCAGCTACGTGGGCGAAAACAAAGAGTTTGAGCGCCAGTACCTGGCAGGCGAATTGGCCCTTGAGTTCACGCCCCAGGGCACGCTGGCCGAGAAGTTGCGCGCGGGTGGCGCGGGCATTCCGGCGTTTTTCACCAAAACCGGCGTGGGCACCATCGTGGCCGAGGGCAAAGAGCTGCGCGAGTTTGACGGCGAAACTTATGTGATGGAGCGCGCCCTGGTGCCCGACGTAGCGCTGGTCAAGGCGCACCGGGCGGACAAGTCGGGCAATTTGCAATTCCGCTTGACCGCGCGCAACTTCAATCCGGCGGTGGCCATGGCCGGCAAGATCACGGTGGTGGAAGTGGAAGAGATCGTAGAGACCGGCGACATCCCCCCTGACCAGGTGCATTTGCCTGGCATTTATGTGCACCGCATCGTGCTCAACGCCACACCAGAAAAACGCATAGAAAAACGCACCACCACCCAAACTTCAGAGGCCACACTATGAGCTGGACACACGAACAAATGGCCGCACGCGCGGCGCATGAGCTAGAAGACGGTTTTTACGTCAACCTGGGCATTGGCCTGCCCACCCTGGTGGCCAACCACGTGGCGCCTGACAAAGAGGTGTGGCTGCAAAGCGAGAACGGCATGCTGGGCATCGGCCCCTTTCCCACCGAGGCGGAGGTGGACGCCGACCTCATTAACGCGGGAAAGCAAACCGTGACCACCATCAAGGGCTCTAGTATTTTTGGCTCTGAACAAAGCTTTGCCATGATCCGCGGCGGCAAGATCAACCTGAGCATTTTGGGCGCCATGCAGGTGAGCGAACACGGCGACCTGGCCAACTGGATGATTCCGGGCAAGATGGTCAAAGGCATGGGCGGCGCCATGGACCTGGTGGCCGGTGTGAAGCGCGTCATCGTGCTCATGGAGCACGTGGCCAAAAAGAAAGACGGCAGCATCGACCTGAAAATTTTGCCCCAGTGCACCTTGCCACTCACCGGCGTGGGCGTGGTGGACCGCATCATTACCGACCTGGCGGTGCTGGACGTGACGCCCCAGGGCCTCAAAGTGGTGGAAATGGCGCCTGGCGTCACGCTGCAAGCTTTGCAGGAAAAAACGGGTGTGACGCTGGTTTAAGGGGTAGAGCCACGGTCTTTTGCCCCCTCTCTTGCCCGCTGGGCGAGAGGCTGGGGAAGAGAGCGGGCAAGCACGCCAAGTAGTGCCCTTACCAAACGCCTAAACAGGCAAGGGCGTGTGCTTAATGCGCCCCGGCTGCCGCATCCGCCGCACTCGGTGCCTGAGGGCCAGCGCCCGGCGCAGCAGGTGCCACCATCTGCACTCGCTTGGCAAACCAGATGGATGGAATCAAGAGCATAAAAATCGCCGCCGAGCCTATGAAGATGTCATTGGCCGCCAGCATGAAGGCTTGCTGATCCACCAGGCGGTTGATGGTCGCTAGGCTTTGCTCGTTGCTCAGGCCCAGGTTGGCAAGGCCACTGAGCGTGCTGTTGGCGGCTTGGCTGCCTCGGTTGACGGCTTCGGTGAGATCCGCGTGGTGCACCGCTGCCCGGTCTTGCCAAATGGTGATGGTGATCGACGTGCCAAACGCACCGCCCACAATGCGCATGAAGTTGGACAAACCCGAGGCTGAGGCCATTTGTGCGTGCGGTATGCCGGCCAGCGTGCTACTGCTTAATGGGATGAAGAAGAAGGCCACCGCCACGCCCTGCAACACGGTGGGAACCATGATGGTGACAAAGTCCGCTTGGGTGTTGAAGTGCGAGCGCATTACGAGCACCAGTGCAAACACCACAAAGGCAAAAGTGGCCAGCATGCGCGGGTCGGTTTTTTGCACGTTTTTGCCAACGATGGGAGAAAGCAAGATGGCAAACAGGCCCACCGGTGCAAGCAGCATGCCCGCCTGCGTGGACGTATAGCCCATGAACTGCTGCAGCCACAAGGGCAGGAGCACCAGATTGCCAATAAACAGGCTGTAGGCAATGGCCAGGCAGATGGAGCCCACGGCGAAATTGCGTTGCCTGAGCAGCCGCAGCTCTACCACTGGGTGGTCGTCGGTCAGCTCCCAAGCAATAAAAAACGCACCGCCAATGATGGCCACCAACCCCAGGGCGATGATTTCGCCCGAGTGGAACCAATCCAGTTCAGTGCCCCGGTCCAGCATGATTTGCAGTGCAGCCACGGCCAGCACCAGCAGCGTCAGGCCCATGGTGTCGATGGGCAGTTTGCGCGTGGGGGTTTCGCGCTTTTTGAAGAGGCTCCAGGTGATAAAGGCTGCTGCAATACCCACGGGGATGTTGATGTAGAAAATCCAGCCCCAGTGCATGTTGTCGGTAATCCAGCCGCCCAGCAGCGGCCCCATCACGGGGGCCACCAGCGTGGTCATGGCCCACAGCGCCATGGCCAAACCCGCCATGGCGGGCGGGTAGCTCGACAGCAACAGGGTTTGCGCCAGCGGCATCATGGGCCCGGCGACAAAGCCTTGCAGCGCGCGCATGGCAATCAAGGTTGGCATATTGGGTGCCAAACCGCACAGCCACGATGCCAGCACAAACAGCAGCACGCTCAGGGTGAACAAGCGCACCTGACCAAAGCGCTGCGACAGCCAGCCGGTGAGCGGCACTGCAATGGCGTTGGCTACCCCAAAGCTGGTGACCACCCAGGTACCCTGGTTGGGGCTGACACCGAGGTCGCCCGCAATCGCGGGCAAGGACACGTTGGCAATCGACGAATCCAGCACGTTCATGAAGGTGGCCGCCGACAGGGCAACCGTACCCCACAGGCGCGCAGCACCCTGCAGCGGTTGGGGAGCGTCAAAGGCCAGTGGGGCCGCGACCGCAGATGCAGGGCTTGTGGCGGGCTTGGCTGCGTCCACGGGCGTCGCGCTGGCGTTGCTCATGGTTTGCGGCCAGTGCCTGTGTGGGCGGCAATGATGCGACCGATCTCGGCCGTGGCCTGTGCGTCCACCACAGAGTAGACCTCGGTTTGCACACCCGCAGTTGCGCGCGGCGCGTGAACGAGGGCTTTGCCGCTTGGCGCGCCCACGTCCACCGTGGCGTGCATCGATAAGCCCACGCGCAGGGGATTGGCGGCCAGTTCTTTGGCGTCCAGCGCCACGCGCACCGGCACGCGCTGCACTACCTTGATCCAATTGCCGGTGGCGTTTTGCGCGGGCAGCAGCGAGAACGCCGCGCCCGTGCCGGCGCCCAGACCGGCCACCGTGCCTTTGTATTCCACGCGCTTGCCGTACAGGTCGGCGGTCAGGGTGACGGGCTGGCCGATGCGGATGTTGCGCAGTTGCACCTCTTTGAAGTTGGCGTCCACCCACAGGTCATTGAGCGCAATCAGCGACATGAGCGGCGTGCCAGCAGCCACCCGCTGGCCGAGTTGCACGGTGCGCTTGGCCACCACGCCGTCCACCGGCGCGGGCAGTGCTGCGCGGTGCAAGGCCAAATAGGCCTCGCGCATTTTGGCGGCTGCGGCCTGCACGCTGGGGTGGCTGTCGATCTTGGTGCCGTCGGTCAAGGTCTGGTTACTACCCAGCTGGTCGCGAGCGGTCGTTACGGCGGCTTTGGCAGCGGCCAGGGCGCTGTGGGCCTGCGCCACCTGCGATTGCGCATGCGCCAGTTCTTCTTTAGACACTGCGCCGTTGCCCACCAAAGACTGGCGGCGTGCCAGGTCGTCGGTGGTGCGGGCCACGTCGGTCTGTGCCTTAGCGACGTCGGTGTCACGCATTGCGATTTGCCCCGCCAGCGTCAGGTTGTTGGCATACAGGCCACGCACCTGGCGCACTGCCTGGGCCAGGTTGGCCTCGGCCAATTGCAGTGCCACTTTGGCATCCGCCGGGTCAAGTTGCACCAAGGCTTGACCCGCCTTCACAAAGTCAGTGTCGTCGGCCAAGATGGCGGTGACGGTGCCGCCAATTTGTGGCGTGATCTGGATGACGTTGCCCTGCACATAGGCGTTGTCGGTGGACACCTGGTCGCGTCCCGCGTACCACGTATAGCCGCCATAAGCCAGCCCGATGAGAGTGACCAGACCGACGACTGTAAGGGTTTTTTGGCGCTTGGCAGATGCTGCGGGTGGCGTGGTGGGGGCTGTACTCATAGTGTTTTTCACAAATCTGGGCTGAACGGGGGAAAAATAGAACCAAGTTGGGTGAGGATGCGCCCGGGCCTAGGGGGCCAACGCACTCAAGGCCAGGCTGCCTGCGGTGGCACGCATTAGCAGTGCCTGTGCATCGAGCGCGCGGGTGTGTAATTCAATGGCCTGGCGCTGCTGCGCCAGCACGGGGGATTGCGCCGCTAGCACGCTGATGCGACTGCTTAAACCCGCGTCAAAGCGCTCATTGGCAATGTCGTACACGGTTTGGGCACTGGTCTGGGCGGCTTGTTGCTCTATGCGCTGGACGCGGAGGGACTGCAGGGCAGCAATCTGGTCGGCCACCTCGCGCACCGCGTCGATTAGCACAGCGTTGTATGTCTCAATCGCGATGTCCACCTCTGCGGTCTTGCCCTTGAGCTGGCCGCGCAG